>JAJRWG010000017.1 GCA_024276895.1 Bacteroidota bacterium | reverse complement strand
GATAAGCTGATTCCAGTAAGCCCGGCCCTAATTGTTTGTGCACCTCAATAGCACAACCAATAATCTTTTTTGATATTTTATCTTCGATCATAACATCTGTTTTTCTTCGTGAAACTTTGAGTCTTCTTTGAGTAACTTTGTGCAATAGCTGTTACACAAAGTTACTCAAAGAAGACTCAAAGGTGCCCAAAGAGATTATGTATTTAAAGCCGAATAAAGGGGTTGTAGCACATCAAAATAAAATTTAGCCACTGGAATTTATTTGCTCCTTCGCTGAATCTTTAATCGTACTTTTGTCGGATAACCATAGGCAGAAAAAATGATCCTCACCTTATTCATTGTATCGGGCCTGCTGGTCCTGTTTGGGATTTACAGTTTCTGGAAAAAAAAAGGAATTGTCGGCCTGTTTTCGCTGCTGGCCGGCCTGTTGGGGCTGGCCCTTGCCCTGGCCGTAGTTTGGTTTTATCCTGAAAAATTCTTACGGCATCAGACCTTTACTTCAGGAAGTTTGACGGATTCATGCCCTCTACGGGCACAGTAGGGCAGCGTAAATGCGATGTCGTTGCCGCGGTACTGCGATTCCACGCAATCGGCCGGATCGCAGCAGGTGTGGCACACCCGCTTGTAAGCACGGAAGTCCAGCAAATCCACATCGTGACTCAGGAAACCTTCCTTGACGGGCTCTTCCCGCATCAGGTCGGTGCTCAGGTATTTTTTGTTGCTGTCGGCAAACACGGTGACCACCACCGCATCATGACCCATCTCGTTTTGCACCTTCAATGCACCCAGAAAATTGGCGCCTGACGAAATGCCCACGGCAATACCCAGTTTTTGGGAAAGTTTTTGCGCCATGATGATGGCATCCCCGTCGTCCACGCTCACAATGGAATCCAGATTATCGAGCTGAACAATCGACGGGATGAACTCGTCAGAAATGCCCTGAATCCGGTGTTTTCCCACTTTATGTCCGGTGGACATGGTGGGTGAATTTGCCGGTTCCAGCGGATGGATTTTTGTTTCGGGACTGTGTTCGTTCAGGAATTTTCCCACACCCATCACCGTGCCTCCTGTTCCCACTCCGGCAACAAAAGCATCGGGTTTTAGCGAGCGATAACGGAGCTGCCACCAAAGCTCGGGGCCCGTGGTGATGTAGTGCGCTTCAATATTGTCGGAGTTTGAGAACTGACGGGGCAGAAAAGTGTCAGGCGTGGATTTTGCCAGTTCTTCGGCCATGCTGATGCTGCCCAGAAAGCCACCTTCTTCTTTGCTCACCAATCTGATGTCGGCCCCGAGGCTGCGAATGAGGTTCTTTCGCTCGTCGCTCATCCAGTCGGGCATGAAAATGGTCACAGGATGCCCCAGGGCTCTGCCGATGGCTGCAATGGAAATGCCTGTGTTTCCGCTGGTGGCTTCGATGAGGCGGTCGCCGGGCTTCAGCCTGCCGTTGCGGTAGGCGTTAAACAAAATGTGGAAGGCCATGCGGTCTTTGATGCTTCCGGTCATGTTCAGATTTTCCGACTTGGCGAAAAGTCTGCGTTCTCTGCCTTTGTAATTAAAACGGATGGAAAGCAAGGGGGTGTTGCCAATTAAACTCGACAGGCCGGCAATCCTGTCAAACAGCTTATTCATATTCAAGTGGTTTGTTCGCTGCAAATTTAGTGTCTGTTCCTAAACTAAAGGCGTTGAACAGGTCTAAATTAGCTGTTTATGACAAATATCATAAACAGAGGAAGGGATTTCGTGGGCGGAGCAGGCTCAGGACAATCTGAACCACTGTTGAATGCGACGGGTTTTTTCGTCGGTTTCATCCTTGTGGTAGAACTCGTTGTTATGGGGGTCATAGCGGTAATCCTTCGTCCATTCTTCGTGATTTTCCGCAATTTCAGCAACAGCCCTGATGATGTAGTCCAGTTCCTGGTCGGTCATGGTGGGATGGAGGGAAACCCTGACAAAGCCTGGTTTTTCGGAAAGGTCGCCGCTCATGATTTTTTCCGTGATGTGTTTCGACTTCTCAGGTGTAACATTCAACAAAAAATGCCCGTAGGTCCCGGCACAGGCACAACCTCCGCGTACCTGGATGCCGTAACGGTCGTTGAGCAGCTTCACCACCAGGTTAAAATGGATTTGCTCAAACCAGAAGGAAAAAATCCCCAGCCGGTCTTTGAATTTATCTGCCAGGATGTGGATGCCTTTGATTTTTGAGAAACCTTCGAACGCCTTTTCCACCAGTTGGTGCTCGCGCCGGGCAATCAACCTGGTCTGCATCTGGTTTTTCAATTCTATTGCCAGTGCAGCACGCATGGCTTGCAAAAAGCCCGGAGTGCCGCCGTCTTCACGAATCTCAATGTCTTCAATGTATTGGTGGCCGCCCCAGGGGTCGGTCCACTCGACGGTGCCGCCACCAGGCTGGTCGGGTACTTCCAGCTTGTACAACGACCTGTTGAATACGATCACGCCTGAGCTGCCCGGGCCCCCGAGGAATTTGTGGGGGGAAAAGAAAACGGCGTCCAGTCTTTTCAACGGATCGGCAGGGTGCATGTCAATGTCAACGTAGGGTGCCGAACCGGCGAAATCAATAAAAGCGTAACCCCCGTTTTCGTGCATGATCTTTGCCAGTTCGTAATAGTCGGGCTGAATGCCGGTAACGTTTGAGCAAGCGGTGAACGCACCGTATTTGTATTTTCTGTTCTTGTATTTTTTTATCAGTTCACGCAATACAGCGGGGTCAACCATATTTTGGCTGTCGGGTTCGATCAGCACCATTTCGGCAATGGTCTCGATCCATGAAGTCTGGTTGGAGTGATGCTCCATATGGGTACAAAACACAACCGGTTTTTCTTCCACAGGCCCACCGTCTCTGCCACCCTGTGCGTAGTTTTTCAATCCGAGAATGCGCTGAAACTTGTTTACTACACCCGTCATTCCCGAGCCTGCCGTGATGATCACGTCATCTTTGGCCGCGTTGACGTGTTTTTTAATCAGATCGTGGGCGTACTGGTAGGCCTTGGTCATCAAGGTCCCCGTTTCGGTTGTCTCGGTGTGTGTATTCCCGATGTAAGGGGCGATTTCCTTTCGTATCCGGTCTTCGATGGGCCCGTAAAGCCTGCCGCTTGCAATCCAGTCGGCGTAGATCATTTTCTTTTTGCCATAGGGCGTGTTGATGAACAAATCGTTGCCGATGATGTTTTTTCTGAATTGGCCAAAATGTTTTTCAAGGTCCTTCATTACCGTAGCATTCGATTATCTCTTGTTGATCTGCTCATATTTTGAACCGTTGGGCGGGTCTACTTCCTTCATGATGTTGATCATGGCCACTTTTTCTGCCGGACTGGCCTCCGAAAAAATGTTAATGATTTCATCACGTTTTGCCTCCAGCAGCAACTGGAAAAAGTAAAGTCCGGGGCGTTTGTCATATACCTTTTGCAGGTAGGGCAGTGTTTTGGCGATGACCGCCCGTCCGCCATCCACGCTTTTCGACATGGTGTCGAGTCCTTTGCGGTGGTATTCGTACAGGAACTTTCTCAAATCCTGGTAAGCCGAATTCAACAGGTTCTCAGCCAGATGGTAACGGTTTTTGTTTCCTTCAAAAGCCTGCCAACCCTGGTAGTTGCTGTTTTGTGCCGAATTCACCACGGCCATCGCTTTTTCGTAATAAGGAGTGCCACCGTAAAGGGAATAGGTGTCCTGGTCGAGGCCGAGAAGAATGTAAGCATAGAAAGCCAGGATGGAAGTGAGGTTGTCGGTAAAAGCATTGTCAACGTACTTGATGTTTTGGCTCGGGACGTACCGGAAGCGTATCTTGTCATCAATCATGTTCAGGACCACCGAGTTGTAATCCGTACCGTAAATTGGCCTTTGCAGCACAATATTCAGTGTTCCGGTAAATTCATCGCCGCCCTGTTGCGCACCCGAAATGATAAATACCAATGTGCACTCGATGCGCTCGGAAATGAGAAAGTTCAGGTTCGACCATTTCCGGTTGTTCATAAACTCGAAAACGGCGGTTTTCATGTCATCAAAAACCGACCTGTCCACACCGCCCACTTCTTTTGCCTGCACCTGTACATCGCAAAGAAACTCCTGTGGCCAAAGGCTTTTTGACAACAAAACAATGAGTAGCAGTACGATAAATTTTTTTAACATTTTTAATTTCAGCTCAGGGTGCTCAGGTTTTTCGCAATCAATGTCAGAATATCTTCTGCAACTTCTTTTTTAGACTTCAACGGGAAATCGACCCGTTGGCCCAGGCGTGACAACACACTGACTTTGTTGGTAGGGTGACCGAAGCCGGCCCCTTTGTCTTTCAGTGAATTCAGAACAATCAGATCAAGGTTTTTCGACTCCAGTTTTTGGCGTGAATTGGCTTCTTCGTTCTCGGTTTCCAGGGCAAACCCTACGAGAAACTGTGCTGCCGTTTTCACTTTTCCCAGTGCCGCCAGAATATCTGGTGTTGGTTTCAACTCGATGGAAGCAAGCCCGTCTTTCTTTTTGATTTTCTGTTCTGCCGGCTTAACCGGGGCAAAATCGGCAACAGCTGCTGCCATCACCGCCAGTTGGCAGTCAGGAAAAATACGGGTACACTGGTTGTACATTTCATCCGCGGTCGTCACTTTGCTCAGTCTGATGCCCGGGTGGTTTACTTCGATGGATGAAGGGCCCAGTACCAATTCAACCTGTGCGCCTTTGCGGGCAAGGGCAAGGGCGATTTCAATACCCATCCTGCCGGTGCTGTGGTTGCCGATGTAGCGGACGGGATCGATCGGCTCGAAAGTCGGCCCTGCGGAGACAAGTACCTTTTTTCCGGCAAAAGGACCTTCGGGCAGCAATTGCATTTTTATAAACCGGAAAAGTTCTTCGGGTTCTTTCATCCTTCCCGGCCCGCTCAGTCCGCTGGCCAGTTCCCCCGCATCAGGCTCAATAAAATGGTAGCCAAATGACTGAAGCGTGCGGATGTTGTGCTTCGTCGCCGGATGTTTGTACATGTCCAGGTCCATGGCCGGAGCAAAATAAACCGGACAGCGAGCTGACAGTACGGTTGTCAGCAGCAGGTTATCGGCAATGCCGGTGGCCATTTTGGCTAGTGTGTTGGCTGACAGTGGTGCCACCAGAAGCAGGTCGGCCCACAGCCCCAGGTCAACATGGCTGAACCAGTTCCCGTCCTCCTCCCTGAAAAAGGAGGAAAGCACCGGACGTTCCGATAGTGTGGACAAGGTGAGCGGTGTAACAAAGTCGTGAGCTGCCGGTGTCATTAATATTTGTACCTGGGCGCCTTCTTTTTTCAAAAGCCGCACCAGCAGCGGTATCTTATAGGCCGCAATGCTGCCTGTGATACCGATGACTATTTTTTTGCCACTCAGCATAAGCCCGGGTTAGAAACCTTGTTTTTCCTTGTGCGGGTTGCGAATGTAAACTTTGTTGTTGAGAAATTCGTCAATAGCCAGCAGCGTTGGCTTGGGCAGACGTTCGTAGAATTTTGCGATTTCAATTTGCTCGCGGTTTTCAAAAATCTCTTCCAGGTTGTCGGTCGCCGGAGTGAATTCCTCGATCTTTTTGTCGAGTTCTGCTTTCAGCTCGGCGCCAATCTGGTTTGCTCTCTTGGAGAGCACAACAACCGTTTCGTAAATATTACCGGTCTGTTCATAAAATTTGTCTTTTTGACGGGTAACGGCTGTTGTTTCGGTTTTTACTTTTTTGTAGTCCATATGTTATTAAATTTATTTTTTCAAATGCGCCCTGGCTTTTTTATTGATTTCCTGGGCTTCTTTCAGGTATTTGCTTTCAGGATAAAAGTACATCAAATTGTTGTAGGCTTCCACCGTCTTTTCGTAACGTTCCATCTTTTTGGAATAAATGCTTTTTTCGGCATAGGTGAAATAGGCAACAGTAATGTTGTACAGTATTTCTTCTTTGTAATCCGTATCGGGATAATCATCAAGCAAACTTTCAAACGAGGTGATGGCTGCCTGGTAGTCTTCGGTCTTGTAATATAATTTGGCGATGTTGTAGCTTTTGGTTTCGAGTTTCGCCCGCAGGTTATCCATCAGACGCATGGCTTCATCTTTTTTAACGCTTCTGGGATAGAGGTCAATAAACATCTGGAGTTCCTTTAAGGCAATGTAAGTTGTGCTCTGGTCGAGTGAATATTTTGGCGACTGCATGTAATTGCAGTAAGCGGCAAGAAAAGCAGCATCTTCCGCTTTTTCACCCCGCGGATACATTTGGGTGTACTGCTTGTAGTAGTATGAGGCAATGTTGTAGTCCCTCAATTGAAAATAACAGTTTGCCGAGTAGTAAGTCAGCATTTCGCCCTTTTCGGTTCCACGGTAAACCGCACGCAAGATGTCGAAAAACTGTAAAGCCTTGTTGAAGTCACCCTTTTCGTACAAATCCATACCTGTTTCATACTTCATTTCGTTGGTTCCGGTCTTAAGCGTCTTCTTGTAATTGTTGCAACCAAAGCTAACAGCAAGTAGCACAGCCACTAATGAATAAAAAAACAGCTTCCTAAACATGGCGCAAAAATAGACTATTTTGTTGAAGAACAAAACGAAAAATAATGTCACTTATTTCGTCAGCGGCAAAAAAATATTTACCGAATACGGCTCTGAGGCTGAAAGCGTTTTTCGTGGAAAAAACAGTTCCCCGGCAAACTGAAAATCCGTACATTTGCACTTTCAAATCAAATATACTGAATATGGATATTTTCGACAAATGCGTGGTGAATATGGGGCCATTGGGGCAGTACGCCGACGTTGGTGGCGGTTATTACTTTTTCCCAAAGCTGGAAGGTGAAATCTCAAACTACATGTATTTCCAGGGGAAAAAAATGCTTGTCTGGAGCCTGAATAATTACCTGGGCCTGGCCAACCATCCTGACGTACGCAAAGCAGATGCCGATGCCGCAGCAAAATGGGGGATGGCTTATCCCATGGGTGCACGCATGATGTCGGGTCAGACAAAATACCATGAACAACTGGAACGCGAACTGGCAGATTGTGTGGGACGTGAAGCTTCCTACCTGCTGAATTATGGTTACCAGGGAATGGTTTCCATCATCAATGCCATGGTGGGCCGGAATGACGTGATTGTTTACGATTCTGAAGCACACGCCTGCATTATTGACGGCATGCGCCTTCATTTTGGCAAACGCTTCGTGTACCCGCACAACAACATTCAGAACCTGGAAAGGGAGCTGGCACGGGCGACCAAAATCGTCAGCAAGACAGGTGGTGGCATTTTGGTGATTACCGAAGGCGTTTACGGCATGTCTGGCGACCTGGGTAAACTGGACGAGATTGTCGCACTGAAGGAGAAGTTCAATTTCCGTTTGTTTATTGACGATGCCCACGGTTTTGGTACCATGGGGCCCACCGGCGCAGGAACAGACGAGCATTTCGGCGTTCAGGACAAGGTTGATCTTTACTTCGGAACTTTTGCCAAGGCCATGGCAGGTATCGGAGGTTTCATCGCCGCAAAAAAAGAGGTTGTCCGCTACCTTCAGTACAATATGCGTTCGCAGATTTATGCCAAGTCGCTGCCCATGCCTATGGTCATCGGTGCGCTGAAACGTCTGGAAATGCTCAGGAACGAACCCGAACACAAGGAAAAACTCTGGACGATTGTCACTGCGCTGCAGAAAGGCTTGCGTGAGTCGGGAATGAACCTGGGCAATACCGAGTCGCCGGTAACACCGGTCATCATGTCCGGAACACTGGCTGAAGCCTCTCAGGTGATTTACGATTTGCGTGAGAACTTCAATATTTTCTGCTCCATTGTCGTGTATCCGGTAGTGCCCAAGGGCGTGATGCTGCTCAGGCTTATCCCTACGGCCATTCACACGATGGATGATGTAAATTACACCGTCAGCGCCTTTAAGGAGATCAATCAAAAGCTGAAAAACAAAGTTTATTCGGAAAAGTTCAAGACCCAGGTGGTAAAATAATTTTTCCAAACTCAATTTCACGACCTCAATGGAAGAAAGCGAAATAAACACAAAACTGAGCAGAAAATACTTTTGGGCGATCGTTGCCAATTCGACCACGGCTTACATACTGGCCTTTTTATCGGTTTTCTACCTCAATCATTTTTTAAAGATACTCCTGACGGGACTGTTCGATTATCCCATCACTTTTACTTACGACACCATTTATTTTCTGATCGAAAACTATGAATGGACGCATGATTCTGTACGTCTGATCTACAGCGCGGGTCCGTTGCTGATGCTTGTGCTTGGCATCATTTCGCTGGTTTTGTTCATTAACATGTCTGACGAACCGGGACGGATGAAAATCTTTTTTGTGTGGTTCAGCCTTCATGCATTCAATTTTGTTTTTAGCGGTCTGGTCATCGGCAACATTCTCACTTACGGGATCGGTCATGTGTTCAACTGGATGTACCTTCATGACACCATGAAGATGCTGGTGGCGCTCATCGGCTTTTTCGGATTACTGCTTTCGGCCATTGTTGTAACCAAGCCCATCGCTACTTCTGCCCTTTCCTATTTTAACCGCCTGGACGAAAATAATTCACCGTTTTTCATCATGTCTCAAATTATTGTGCCTTTCCTGCTGGGAGCAGGTACCATCCTGGTTTTTTTCCTGCCGGAAATCCCGATTCAGGAAAAGTATTCATGGATTGTTCTGGGGGTATTACTGATCATAGTGTCAGGAAGGATCAACAGCATGGAACCCATGCCGTTTGACCTGGAAGAACGGAAAGTAGGCGTTTCCTGGCCCGTGCTGATTTTCACAATTGTTGTTTTACTTGCCCTGCGATTCGGGCTGGAAAACAGCATCAGCATCAGTTGGGGAGGATAAGCTTTTTCTTACCTGATCACCAACTTTTTGTAAACAATTTCTTCCTCCAGACTGACTTTCAGAAAATAGAGGCCTGCCGCCAGTTGATTCAGCCTGATCTGTGTATTTTTTTCCGGCGATATTTTGGAGTAGACGGTTTGTCCGTTGCTGTTTACCAGCAGAATTTCCTTTGTTTGTTCCGGAAGGATGATATTTAAAATATCGGTTGCGGGATTGGGATAAACACCTACCTGCTCTCCGGGATCGTCGTCTTCATCCAGACCAACCAGCGTATCCAGTTGCACATTTACAATGGTGGTGCTGTCGTCGGCAACGAGAACGTTGGACACGACAAAAGGCTGGTAGCCTCCGGCCCGGTAAGTGATGGTGTAACTGCCTGCCTTGAGGTAACGGTGGTAATTTCCAAGCGGCAATTGGGTGTACACCTGCGATTCGTCCTTGTCGTGGCCTTCGATGAGCACTTCGGCATAAACGGCTTCTCCGGTCTGCGCATCGGTTACCGTTCCCCTGAGGCCGAACAGGGACTGTTCCATAAAATTCAGCAGTGAGCGGTAATTGTAATCCCAAAAACCGGGCAGTTGTGCCGGCGGCGGCAATTTGACAGCAGAAAGTTCCAAAGTCATTTCGCGGCATTGGTTCCAATAATTCATATAGTCCTGCCTGCCGCCTGCAACTTCGTACCAGGCATAGCCGTTGGTTACGCCGTTGTCGAGGTCGGTGAAGTAACCGTTGGGCCCGTAAACATGTACTGTATCGGCATATTGCCTGCATACGCGCACCCACCAGTCGTTGTCAGCCGTAAGCCTTGGCCAGGTATCCCAGGGGTAATTGGCAACTTCGGAACCGCCATGGAAATTGGCTGACAGCGAAAAATTACGTGATTCCGCAAAGTCCATAAATGCCTGGGTTTCGGCCTGGTACTCCTGGCCGTCTGGGTGGGGGCCGTCTTCGGGGTCGGGATAGTTGCGGTTCAGGTCAACAAAATTGGCGTTGTAACGGGTTGCCCCGAAAACAGATTCGTTACCCCCAGCATAGGTTCCGTCAGGATTGGCCAGCGGATTGATCCAGATGTCAATGGAATTAACCATGTTGGTGATTCCGTCGTCGCTTCCGTAGTTTTCCAGCAGGTATTCAATCAGATGGAGCATGAGGACGTAGCCCGTGATCTCGTCGCCGTGCATGCTTGAGGTGTACATGAACTCCGGCTCATTTTGTGCCACGTCCAAACTATCGTTGATGTGGAGGAACAACAATTCGCGCCCTTCTTCCGATGTGCCGATGTTCACCACTTCGCAGAGAGAGGGATAGTCGGTAACAAACTGATCCATGATGTCCAGGTATTCGGAATAGGAAGGATAAAAATCCCAAATGCTTTGCGGATTGCGGGCATCCACTACGGAACGGTCCAGCAGCATGGAAGGGGGTGTGAGTACCTGGTAGCTTAAGCCGAGTTCCTGGAACCTGCTGAATTCTTTTTCGTTGGCATAAGCCGTCACGACAGTTTTTTCAACACTGCTGATGCTCACGATTTTGCTTAGTTTTTCCAGTTGCTGCCTGCGCGGCAGGTCCTGGTCAAGATGGAAGCGGAAATAAACTTCGCCCCGCTGGTGCAGGGTTTGTTGTGCCTTGGAATATTCATCGGTCTGTCCCACAGCGGAAAACAGGAACAGAAGGCCGATCATCGTGGTTAAAAAGAATCTTGTCATACAATTTCCGGTTAAGCGTTTTGCCTTCAGCAGCAAGGCCAAAATTACAAAACTTATGACATGCTGTGTTGACTTTCAGTTGAAAAATCAGGCTTCAAGAAAAAAACTAATTTTGTCGGCTACCATCAATAAAATAACCCGATGAACAAGTTCATAAGTCCGCTGTTGGTTTTCATCGTCACGCTTTTGGCCGTTTCGTGTGGAAACGGAGGCAGGAAATCCCTGACAATTTTGAAGATAACCGAACATGGTTCGGCAAGGGTTAGCGATTCGGCCATCATCAGTCTTCTGGAAAGCCAGACGGACATTTCAGTTAAAATGCTTTACGATCTTGAAGAGGAGGTCGCCCTGAGGAAACTGGCAGACAAAACCATCGACATGGCAATTATCCCCAGCAATACACTGATCAAAAAGGATGAGTTTTCCGTGAGCACGGTGATGCCGCTTCTGCCGCGTCTGCTGATGGTGCTGACAAAACCGGGCACACAGGCCTGCAACCTCAAGGAGTTGCTCGAAAACAATCTGGTGTTTTACGAGGACATGTCGGCAATGGACAGCCTGTTTTTCAGGGACATCTTCCAAAGTTTCAACATCAATCCGGCCAAAGTAAAAGGGGAACTGATCTCAGACCGCAGTGTAAACCATCTGTCCGGCACGTCTTCGGTTTACATCGGCTTAACGCATGTACACAATCCTTTTGTGACCAAACTGCTGGAAAGCGGGTGGACGCTTTTTTCCCTGGATAAGGTATCGCAATACGGCCACGGTTCGGCTGTCGAGGGATTTCAAATGTAGTTTCCCTGGGCTTACTCTTTCATTTTACCAAGGAATTTTTATGCCGGAAAACCTGAAGAACCCGTTTTAACAGTTGCCATCCGCGATGTATTGGTTTGCCGTGAGGATTTTAATGCCCGTACCGTTTACGAAGTGGTTGGTTCACTGATTGAAAACAAAGCATCACTGGTACGGCAGAATAATATTTATGCATTGCTGGAAACCGAAATCGACAGGCAAAATCTTTCGTTTCCACTCCACCGGGGTACCCTCGATTACCTGAACCGCGACAAACCCTCCATCTGGGTCAGGTATGCCGCCACCATCTGGCCTGTCCTCTCGGTAATCGCCATTTTGCTGGGTGCGCTTGCCTCATTCCATAAACGGCTGAAACACCAGTTGAAAGAGCGTATTGATAAGTATTACGACGAACTGCTGCTTATCAGAAGCAAGGCTTTTGATGAAAAGGATGAAGATTCGGCAGAAGAATTAATGGAGGAAATGCAACGGATCCGCTCCAGGGCTTTTGAATCGCTGAAAAACAATAAGCTGGTTGCTGACAATTCCTTTATGATCTTTTTGCGGCTTTACCAGGAAATTGCCGGTGAGATCGCCGGGAAAGATAAAGCCTAAAGCGGTGAACGGTAACTTTTGATGAAGTCTTTCAGCCGTTGAAAAACAGCGTCGTTCACACCCACCATCGGTAGGCGTAGCGCATTCTTGCAAATGCCCTTCACCGACAAAGCAGCCTTGATGCCGGCCGGGTTTCCGTCGGCAAACAATGCATCGATGAACTCGAGCAGGCTGTAATGCAGTTGCTTTGCTTTTTCCGGATTTCCCTTCAGCATTTCCCTCACCATGGTTGAAAATTCCGCCGGGTAGGCGTTGGCCACCACCGAGATCACCCCTTTGGCACCCACGGCCATCATGGGGTAGGTAAGGGCGTCGTCGCCCGAAAGTACTTCAAAGCCTTCCGGTTTGTTTTTGATGATCGCCATGATCTGGTTAAAATCACCCGATGCTTCTTTGACGGCTACAATGTTTTCGTGTGATCGTGCCAACTTTACTGCTGTTTCAGTACCAATGTTTGAGCTCGTGCGTCCCGGAACATTGTACAGGATCACCGGAACGGGTGTGGCTTGCGCAATGCGGCTGAAATGCTCGTAAAGTCCACGCTGGTTGGGTTTGTTGTAGTAAGGTGCCACCGAAAGGATCCCGTCAATTTCGTTGAAATCTGTCGATTTGATTTGCTCAACAAGGGCAGCTGTATTGTTGCCGCCCAAACCCATCACAATGGGGAGCCTGCCATTGACCTTTTCCTTTACAAAGGCCATTACCTCATTTTTCTCCCTTGTGGAAAGGGTAACGGCCTCGCTGGTCGTGCCCAGGGCGACAACGAAATCGATACCGCCGGTGATGATGTGTTCCAGCAGCCTTGCCAGCGCCTCATAATCAATGTCGCCGTTCTGTATAAATGGGGTGACAATGGCAACTCCGGTCCCCTGAAAGTTTGTTTGCATCTGTAATTTTTTACAAAAATAGAAAGATTGATGAATAAAATCCGCTCTGATACTTACCAAATATGGCCGGAAGCCAGTAGTAGGAAGATCGAAACAGATTTACTTCCAACTGCCGACCCCTCTGTCCTTCGGACATCTCCCCAGAGGGGAGAGTTGGGATTGCCCAATGGTGAGGTGTAAATACTTCCATCTCCGGATTTCTGACTTCCGGCTTCCGACTGAATCCTCCCCTCAGTCCATCAACCGCTTTTCACCTGTCAGGCTGCGGATCTCGGTAACATCCTGGCTGACTTCCAGTGTGCCGCGGTAAGTTCCGTCCGCATCGCGCAAAGCAAAGTACTGGATCAGGATGAACCTGTCGCCCATTTGTATCCAGAAACTTTCCTTGTCTTTTTGGCCGGACTTGAATGCGTCCAGCAGTTCTTTTACAATGTGCACACTCGACGGCGGATGACAGTTTTCCACTTTGCGTCCGATGATGGCTTTGGAGCGTGGAAAAATGCGGTGGCCCGGGGTGGAGAAGTAGCAGACTTCATCGTTTTCGTCCACCAGGGTCATGTCAACGGGCAGGTAATTCAGCATCATGAT
>JAJRWG010000216.1 GCA_024276895.1 Bacteroidota bacterium | reverse complement strand
CCGCAGCTTGACTTGTTTATCGCGCGAGTCGTCGGTCACCGTAAAAATATCCAGTCCGCCGGCCGGCGTTTCCTCAAAAGACACCAGGCACAGCCGGTAAGCCTGGCGGACAGCGTACTGCGCGGCTTTCCAGCGACCGTAGTAATCCGTCGTTGACCAGGACGTTACGGGCCAGCAGTCGTTCAGCTGCCAGTAAAGTGTTCCCATGCAACGGGGTTTCGCCCGGCGGTGCGCTTCGATGGCGATTTTGAGTCCCTCGGCCTGCACCAACTGGCTGACGTAAACGTAGTGCTCAAAACGGTCGGGTACCCGGAAATCGCGTTCCATGTACTGCCGGATGGCCTCCCGTCCGAAAGGGTGTTTTTGGTGAACGGCCATGACCTCCGATTCCGGGTTCCGGTCCCGGGGAATTGTAAATGCTTCGATACTTTTCATGGGGGGCATGCCCTGAAAACCGTACTCACTCATAAAACGACCTACTTTTTTCTCGTAAGCCGAAAAAGGCTCCCTCCCCCACCACACACCCCAGTAATGGACATCGCCTTTGCGGTAGGCCGCGTCCTTGCCCCAGCCCGTAGCGGGAGAAGTAGGAACGTAAGCCGTGCCAGGATGATGTTCCGCCACCACTTCAGGCAGCACCTTTTCAAAAAGCTGAATGTAATTGTCCCAAATTTTCGCCGAATCGGCAGCGGAGTAGCCGAAAGTTTTTTGCCACCCCCAGTTGTGCCAGGCTTCGTCGATTTCGTTGTTGCCGCACCAAAGCACCAGGGAAGGGTGGTTGCGCAGGCGACGGACATTTTGCACGGCCTCGGCTCGCACATTTTCAACAAAGGCGGTATCGCCGGGATAAACCGTTCCGGCGAACATGAAGTCCTGCCACACAAGGATGCCGTTCTGGTCGCACAGCTCGTAAAACAGGTCCTTCTCGTAAATACCTCCACCCCAGACACGCAGCATGTTCATGCGCGAGGCGATGAGGGTTTCAAACAGCTCGCGGTACTTTTCATCAGTTACGCGGCCCGGGAAATTGTCCTGGGGAACGTAATTGGCCCCCTTGATAAAAAGTGGCTTACCGTTTACGCTGAAGTAAAAACTCTCGCCGTAAGCATCGGGTTTTCGCACGAGCTTAATGCGTCGCAGCCCTGTTTTCAGTGTCCTGCTGTCGATGGGTTCACCGTCTTTTTGCAAAACGAAACGCAAGGTGTAGCGGTGCTGGTCGCCCATACCGTTGGGCCACCAGAGTTCCGGCTTTTCGATACGGAAAGGGAGCGTCAGGAGGTTCTCGCCCCGGCTGAGTTCAAACGATGCTGAGGCCAACAGCTTTTCTCCTTCAAAAGCAAGGAGTTCCACCTGACCGGCAGCGGTTGACCGCACGGTCACTTCAGCCGAAAACAGTGCCTCTTTTTGACTAATCCGGCTTTGTTTTACGAAAACACCGGCAATTCCCGAACCGCTCCAGGCCTCGAAATAAGCAGGTCGCCAAACGCCCATTGTTACAAAGCGCGGGCCCCAGTCCCAGCCTGACTGGTAAGCGGCTTTGCGCGTAAATCCCCTGACTTCGGGCAGTTTGTACCGCAGGGCGGACTGTTTTTCAAGGTTGATGGCAACGGGTGAACTGAAAACGACCTTCAGCTTGTTGTTGTTTTTTCTGAGTTTTTGCTTCACCTCTACGCGCCAGGTTCTGAACATGTTATCGGCGCTGAGGATGAGTTCATCGTTCAAAAAAACTTCGGCATAAGTGTCGAGGCCTTCAAAAACCAGCGAGATTTTTTCGTGTTGCAGCAGGCTTCGCGGCAGGTCGAAAGCGGTTTCGAACACCCAGTCTTTTTCGCCCACCCATTGCAGTTTTTTTTCGTTGTCGCGGTAAAAAGGAGGTTTGATGAGGTGGTGTTGCAACAGGGCGAGGTGGACATCGGAAGGATCCACATCACGAAGGTGGAGGCTGTCGGAAACATCGTGCAGTATCCATTCAAAATCTTTGAGGTCAAGCTTAAACGGCTCCTTGTTTTTTACACAGGAAAAAAGCGTCAAAAGAAGTGGGACAAGAAGAAATTTCAACTTCATGGGATGCGCAGTCTGCGCTCAAAAATAAGAAAAAAGAAAAGCGGGAAGCACAAAGGCGGTTTGGCATCTTCAGGACGGGGGTCTGCACAGCTCTTTTTATTTTTATCTTTGCGCCTCAAATTTTTAATGAAAAAATGGATCTGACAAATGAATTAAACTGTGTCGTAACGCAATCGGTACAGGTTTCCCCCATCATGAAAATTATCCGTGTGATGCCGCAGGGGTGGCAGTTTCCGCCTTTTGAGGCCGGGCAGTTTGTCGCGCTGGGCCTTCCTCCCTCCTACGCCAGGTGCTCCGAATCAACGGAAGAACACGCCGAACCCAAGCCTGACAGGCTCATCAAAAGGGCGTACTCCATCTCCTCCTCATCCAACGAAGAAGTGATTGAGTTTTACATCACGCTGGTTCATTCGGGCCAGCTGACGCCACGTATTTTCGACCTCAAGATCGGGGACAAAATCTGGATGGGAAAAAAGGCAGTGGGTATGTTTACCCTTGACCAGATTGATAAGGAAACGAATATTGTACTGGTTGCAACCGGCACCGGAGTAGCACCTTACATGAGCATGTTACGTTCCAACGCCCTCAAACGCAAAGGCAAAATCATCGTCATTCACGGTGCCGCCAACAGTTGGGACCTGGGGTATTCGTCCGAATTGCGACTGCTGGCCAATATGTTTGAAAACTTCAGCTACTACCCCACCATTACCGAACCGGGCAACGAGCCCTCGGGCTGGGCGGGCGATACCCGTTACATCGAAGAGATCTGGGAGTCGGGCGTGGCGAAAGAAAAATGGGGATTTGCTCCAAGCCCTGAAAATACACACGTTTTCCTGTGCGGCAACCCAAGGATGGTTGACTCGATGAAAAAGCTGCTGGCCGTTGACGGTTTTAAAGTGCACAAGAAAAAAGAGCCCGGACACATTCATGCCGAAGAGTTTTAGGCAGGGAGCTGGAAGATGGGAGTCAGAAGATGGAAGTTGGAAGTCGGGAGCTGAAAGGCCAGTCGTCTGACCACTGTTGGGTATTTTGACTGTTCTGAACAATTGTCTTTCAGTGGTCTGGTGACTTTTGAGACCGGGCACCAAAGAAAAAACAATGGATAGGGAAGAAATCATTTGTCATTGTATGGAAGTGAACCGCGGCACCATTCTGGATGCCATTGAGGCACATCAACTGAAAACTATTGAAGAGGTTGGCGACGTAACCGAAGCCGGTACTTTCTGCGGGAGTTGCCACGACGACATCGAAGATATTCTGAAAGATCAATGGGGCTGATCATCCGATCTTGCTGATCTTGCGCAACATTTCTTTATTCAGGATTTTAATCTGGCGGTTATTGGTGACAATAATGCCCTCTTCCACGAATTCTTTCAAGACACGGATTGCACTTTCTTTGGTCATGGCTGACATATCGGCCAGGTCCTGTCGCGTCAGGGGTGTTTCAAAGCTGTCACTGTCGTGAACGTAGTCGGCAAGGTATAACAAAGACTCGGCGATTTTACCATGTGTCTGCTTATGGGTCAGGCTGAGGATTTTATCGAAATATCTAATAATTTTTTCATTCTGTAACTTGACCAGTTCCATTGAAAACTCAGGATTGGTGCGCATGACTTCTTTGTAATCTTCAACGCTGATAAAACAAGCAACCGTTTCTTCCAGGGCTGTAGCCGTAATGTAATGCCTGTTGTCCACCAAAAATCCCGGGCCGATGATGGTCTCTTTTGCCTTTGCAATTCTGAGTATGACGTTTTTATTGTTTTCGTCTTCGAGGTAAATCTTTACCAGTCCTTTTATGATGCATACAAGATGGGTGAGGATGCCCCCGCTCTTAAAGATGGTCTCCCCCGGTTTAAAAACTACTTCAAGACGATTTTTATTCAAATTGCCCAGTTGGTCATCGCTCATATAGCAAAATAGATTCTGCTGTAAATAGCAATCAAAACAACTCGCAGTTTTTTTAAAATCAACCATGTGCCATCAATGTATTTAAGCAGTAAAAAGGTGCTGTTAACCGAAACCTGAAAACAATGACAAATATCTAAAATAAATTGATGTGTGTCAACTTTAATAGAAAAATTAATCGGGGTATCCGGGAGATATATCAACACCCGTCAAAATTTATACCTTCAATAAATTGTAATATTGCTTTTGAAATGCCCGTCAAACAAACCGATGTGCAACAAAATTAGTACGCTGATGAGATTTATGAACTGTTGATTTTAAAGTGTTCAGTGAGAGAACTCTCAAAACGATCTCGCTGCTGACAAGTACAATGAAAACAATTAAAATCCGGGCTTTCGGTCAACAGTTTTTCGATTTAGTAAAATATTAAAGCCGAAATAGTATCTTTGTAAACATTGAATCAAAAAGTACAATATTAAAACTTTAATCGTATGAACAAATTATTATTTTACGGATTAACTTTGGCAGCTTTGATGTTTGTTGCTGCATCCTGCCAATACAAGTTTATTGTTGAACCGGCAACTGATCCTACGGAGACAATCTATTTCTCAAAGGATATTCTGCCCATCTGGAATGATGGAAATAATTGTACGGCCTGCCATATTGCCGGCACACAAAGGCCTAATCTGACACCTGATGTTGCTTATAGCGAAATAACAAGTATGGGGCTGATCGATTTGGCGAATCCGGAGGAAAGCGAGATTTATGATCATCCGAATCCTGAAAATACAGGCGAGCATACATGGAAAAAATATACCAACGCGCAAGCCGCGACGGTACTTGCCTGGATTAAACAAGGTGCTTTAAACAATTAATTCAAATATCAAAAGATGTTAAAGATGAAAAAAATTGTCGTTTTAATACTCGCCCTGACCCTGGGATACGGTGTCAGCTATTCGCAGGATAAAGAAACCAAGCCGGAAAAGAAAAAAGACCGGCCTGTTACCGAGATGTTCAGCAGCGGAATATTGATCGATGAACAAACATCGGTAATCCCCAGACATAAAACACTCGAATTTCAGATTCAACACAGGTTTGGGTTAATCAAAGACAACGGGATCTCTGATTTGTTCGGGATTTACGCACCCTCAGCCAACACCCGGATTGGGCTTAATTATTCCATTCTTGATAATTTGATGGTTGGTTACGGTATCACCCGTAAAAACATGTACAGCGATTTTCAGGTTAAATGGGCTTTTCTCAGGCAAACCCGTAAGAATACGATTCCGCTTACATTGACAATTTTTGCCAACGTGGTTATTGACGGAAGGAGCAAAGACAAGTTCAATACGGTTACTGCTGACTCTGCCTTTAAGTTTTCCAACAGGTTTTCGTATTTTACCCAGCTTATTATCGGCCGCAAATTTAATGACTGGTTTTCCTTGGAACTTACCGCCAGTTTTAGTCACTACAACAGCGTAGTAGCAGAAGAGCCGAACGTAAAAGGTTACGAACACGATGTTGTTGGTTTCGGGGGACACATGCGGTTCAAGTTCTCCCCGCAATCCGCTGTTTTAATCATGTACACCAAACCTGTATTTATAGGGAGCATGGCCGAAAACTACGAAGTGATGAACACCTGGTATGCAAACTTCGGTATTGCCTACGAGGTTGCCACCGCCAGTCATACATTCCAGATATTTTTCACCACGGCCAATGGCATCATCCCACAGGACACTTATATGTACAACACCAGCGACTGGACTAAAGGCGAATTCCGCTTTGGTTTCAACATTACTAGATTGTGGGAATTTTAACAGCGAATCAGAGAAAAAAAGAAAAGAGATGCTGGCAACAGTGCACCCGGTTTCAAATATTAAAAATTTAATCTGTTGGATTTATGAAACTTCCAAAATCATTTTATAGCTGGACAACTATTTCGGGAGCGGTGCTTGCTTCCATTAGTTTCCTCCTCATTATTTTCACCCTGATCATTCACCTGATCTTCCCGGCCGAGGGAAGTGACTACCTGGGTTTGTTTACTTACATTATTCTTCCTGTTTTCCTGATCATCGGCCTTATCCTGATCCCGGTTGGTACGATCAGGAAGATGAAAAGGGACAAGAAAAGGGCTGTTCAGCGCGAAAATAAATTTCCCATTGTCAACCTGAACGATCCCAGCCAGCGAATGGTCGTATTCATTTTTGTGGTGGGAACGTCCATTTTCCTGCTGTTTACGGCACTGGGAAGTTACGAGGTTTTTCATTACACCGAGTCAAACGAATTCTGCGGTACGCTTTGCCACAATGTCATGGAACCCGAATACGTAACGTATCACAGTTCGGCACACGCCCGTGTGAACTGCGTGGAATGCCACGTCGGATCGGGGGCAAGCTGGTATGTACGTTCCAAACTTTCCGGCCTTTATCAGGTTTATTCGGTCATTGCCAAAGCCTATGACACCCCCATCGAAACGCCTGTCCACAACCTGCGACCGGCACAGGAAACCTGCGAACGTTGTCACTGGCCCCAAAAGTTTTACGACCCCAAATATGTGACCAAAAAGCACTACCTTGCAGATGAAGAAAACACGAAATGGAACATCAGAATGCTTATGAAAACCGGCCCGCAACACCAGGCATTGGGCTTGTCAGAATGCATCCACTGGCACATCAATCCCGATGTGAAAATTGAATACACTTCCTCATCGTGGAAAAGAGATACGATTGTTGAGGTAAAATATACCAATCTGAGCACAGGGGAAACCAGGGTTTACACCGACAGCAACGCACCGGAAATAGCTGCAACAGCAGTTCCTGAAACCCGGAAAATGGATTGCCTCGACTGCCACAACAGACCTTCGCACGATTACCTTTCACCATCGCATTTTGTGGACAACAAAATGACTGCCGGTGAGATTTCTCCTGAAATCCCGGAAATTAAAAGTCTCACCATGGGTATTCTGGTAAAAGAGTTTCCGACCAAGGACAGTGCTTTGAAATACATTGATTTCAAGGTAAGGAGCTACTACAAAAAAAACTATCCTGAACTTGTGGATACGGCAGAGGTATTGCTGGACAATGCGGTTGTTGCCATTCAGGATGCTTTCTCAAAAAACATTTTCCCGTTCATGAAAGCAAAGTGGAGCGCTTACCCCAATCACCTGGGACATGTTGAATCGATGGGGTGTAATCGTTGCCATAACGACAACTTCAAAAGCAACGACGGCCATGTTATCACCAGAGATTGTAATCTCTGTCATGTCATAAAAGCACAGGGGCCCGAAGGTAATATGGAATATGCTCATGCCGACAGTTCACTTGTTTTCAATCATCCTTATGAGATGACCGACTGGCAGGAAATGGCTTGCGCCGAGTGTCACACGGAACTTTTTTAACAAACCAAATTATAGAATAGAAAACCGGATTATAAACTAAAACCAGATTAAAGCTACATGATCGGATTTAAGAATGATTAAATAACCACTCTTAAATAAATAAATTAATGAAAAAGCTACTATTGATGAGCATCTGCGTGCTCATTAACCTGCAATTGGTATCTCGTACAGCAGATGAAGATGCTATTGCTCATTCTCCCGCAAACAGCAAGTGCTTTAACTGTCATGGGAGGCCTGTGTACTCGTATTACAACGAGAACCTTGAAAGGGATGTTTCAAAAAGAATGAATCCCTATTTCCTCATCGATTCGGTTGCATATTACAACCAAAACCACAAATCGTTTGAGTGTACCGACTGTCATTCCTATGATTACAATACCTTTCCCCACGACAACGACTTGCAGATGGAGCCCATGCCCGTTTGCCTCGATTGTCATGAAGGTGATGATGCCACCGCCGCTTTCAGTTTCGAGAAAATTGACCAGGAATACCAGCAAAGCGTGCATTCCACCAAACACAGCGGGGAATTTACCTGCTGGATGTGCCACAACCCGCATTCGTACAAAATCAATGCGCGAACCAACGAGAACATTAAGGAAACCATTGTTTACGACAACAACATTTGTTTGAGTTGCCATGCCGATGTGAACAAGTACCAACTGATTACATCGAAGGAAAAACCAAATATTATCAAAAAGCACGATTGGTTACCCGATCAAATCGCGCACTTTGCCCATGTGCGCTGCATCGAGTGCCATACCCACGTGAGCAACAACGTGCTGGTTGCCCACCAGGTGTTGCCAAAAGAACAAGCTGTTAAAAAATGTGTTGAATGCCATTCGCAAAACTCAATGCTGATGGCATCCCTGTACAAGTTCAGGGCGAAAGAAAGCCGTAACCGCCTCGGATTTGTGAATTCGTCAATCTTGAAAGACGCCTACGTCATCGGTGCAAACCGGAATTATTACCTGAATATCCTGAGCGGCATCATTGCCGGCCTGGTTGTGCTTCTTATCATCATTCACGCTTTATTAAGAATCTTGTCAAAATGAAAGATCAAATATATTTATACCCTCTTTGGATCAGGATTTGGCATGTGGTGAATGCCTTGCTGTTTATTGCGCTGATCTTTTCAGGCCTAAGCCTGCAGTACTCGAATAACACCTTCAACCTGCTTCCGTTCGACTTTGCCGTGTCGATGCATAACATTTCGGGGATCACGCTGAGCATTGCCTTTGTATTCTTCTTGTTTTGGAACCATTTCTCAGGAAATGGCGAACACTACAGAATAAAATCAAAAGGATACTGCGCCGAAGTTTTCAGACAGTTCAGGTATTATGCTTTCGGCATATTCAAAAACGAAAAGCCGCCGTTTCCCATCACCGAAGAGCAGAAATTCAACCCGCTCCAGAAATTTACTTACGTTATGGTGATGTATGTGCTGCTTCCCCTCATCACGCTGACAGGCCTGGGCTTGTTTTTCCCGGATATTTTACCTGACCGGATGCTGGGAACAACTGGCATACACTTTGTTGACCTGATTCATATTGTTACAGGTTTCCTGCTTTCTATTTTTATGATCATTCATATTTATTTCTGTACGATCGGACGAACATGCTCAGCTAACTTTAAAAGTATGATCACGGGATGGCACTGAAAAACCCCGAATCAGACAACCACGAAATCATTAGTTCTTAAAATAACCACAATATGAAAAGTTTAATTATTATTCTGAAGAACATCACCATTGCAGGCATTGTTATTTTATTGCTTGGTTTCAACAATTTGTTTGCGCAGTTTGACGAAGACTGCATGATGTGCCACGAAGACCCCGAGCTCACCGCTGAGCGAAACGGCAAGACGGTTTCCATGTTCGTGAAAACAAGTGCGTTGGAACGGTCGGTTCATAAAGACGTCCGGTGCATCGATTGCCACGACGACGTGAACACGGATGAATTCCTGCACGCCGATCAGCAGAAGAAACTCAAAGCCGTTGACTGCAACCGCTGTCATAAAACTACGGCCTTGCAGTTCGAGGCCGGCATCCACGGCCAGGCACTGAGGCTGGATGAGCCTTACGCACCGGATTGCAAAGAGTGTCACGGCACCCACGACATTCTTTCCAGATGGGATGCCAACTCCAGAACCTTCAAAATGAACATCCCCATTTTGTGCGGGAACTGTCACAAAGAGGGTGCTCCCGTGGCACGCATTTACCACATCAACGAACACAACATTATTGAAAATTACAGCCAGGGCATCCACGGCAAAGGACTTTACCAAAGCGGGCTGCTGGTGACGGCAACCTGTAACGACTGCCACAACAGCCACCTGATACTTCCCCACGAAAGCCCGAACTCTTCCATTAATCCCAAACGGGTGGCACGCACCTGTATGAAATGCCACATCCAGATTGAAAAAACCCACAAAAAAATAATCAAGAGCGAATTGTGGGAAAAGGAACCGGGCAATATTCCTTCCTGTACCGACTGCCATCCCCCGCATAAGGTTGATTACCAGAAGATCGAGGATATTTTACCCAACAAGGCCTGCATCAAATGCCACCTGACCAATACCGCGAAAGGTGAGTACCTGATTGGAAGCAAAGGCGACACCCTCAGCATCGACCTGTCACATCTTACCTCTTCGGTCCACCGCAATATCCAGTGTGCCAAATGCCACACCGGAACCTCATCGGGGCATCAACGACCTTGCAAAACCGTTGACAAAGTGGATTGCTCGAACTGCCATGTGGAGGTTTCCAACGAGTATTTCACCAGCGTCCACGGTAAGGCGTATTTAAACAAGGAAAAAGAGGCGCCTTACTGTACTTCCTGCCACGGCACCCATCAGGTTAAAACGCGGTTCGACGACACTTCGCCAACCTATCGCGGAAACATCCCGGTACTTTGCGGCACATGCCATAAAACCAATGGCAACGCCAACAAAGTGGCTGATCTGAAAGAGGTGAACGCTTACAACGATTACTCGACCAGCATCCACGGAAAAGGCCTGACCCAAAAAGGACTCCTGGTGAGTGCGGTTTGTACCGACTGCCACACCACCCATGCGGAGATGAAGGAATCGGATTCGCTCTCATCGGTTAACCCGAAAAACGTTCCGACAACCTGTGCCAAATGCCACAAAAGCATTTACGACGAATACATCAAAAGCGATCACTCCATCGAAAAAAGCACGGGCGACTTAAAGTACCCAACCTGTTCAACCTGCCACCCTGCACATTTTATCAGCGCCATTGACAAGGACAAGTTTATGAAGGAAATTACCGACCAGTGTGGTTCCTGTCACCAAAAATTGTCGTCAACTTACAAAGACACCTATCATGGCAAGGCTTACCTGCTGGGCGACCTGAATGCTGCACGCTGTTCCGATTGTCACGGAGCGCACAACATTTTAAAGGTGGACAATCCCAATTCGATGGTCGGGTACAAAAACATCGTGAATACCTGCAAAAAATGCCACAGCAATGCCACGGTGGAATTTACGGGTTACCTCACCCATGCCACCCACAATGACAATCCGGTGCTGTTCTGGTCGTTCTGGGGAATGACCTCACTGCTTGTTCTGGTGTTCGGTTTCTTTGGCCTGCACACGCTCATTTGGTTGCCGCGTTCACTCAAGCAGCGAAAAATAAATAAGCACCGCATCCCAACCGGGCGCACCAAATATTACAGGCGGTTTAACAAAAGGCAAAGATTCACCCACATTCTGGTAATCCTGAGTTTTCTTTTGCTGGCTTTAACGGGCATGACCCTGAAATTTGCCCACATGGAGTGGGCTTCGTGGCTGGCACACCTGCTTGGCGGCGTGCAGTCGGCAGGAGCCATTCACCGTTTTGCCGCTGTAATTACCTTTGGCTACTTTGTTTTCCACCTTGGCACCCTCTTCCAGTTGAGGGCTAAAGAGAAGGTCAGCGTAAAGGAATTTATCTTCGGCAAAAACTCGCTGATGTTCAACAAACAGGACTTCAAAGACATGGCGGCATCCTTCAAGTGGTTCTTCGGCAAAGGCCCGCGTCCCGAGTACGGACGCTGGACTTACTGGGAAAAATTTGACTATTTTGCCGTTTTCTGGGGTGTGGCTGTTATTGGTTTGTCAGGACTGATACTGTGGTTCCCTGAATTCTTCACCAATTTCATTCCCGGGTGGACCATCAATGTGGCACAGATCATCCACAGCGACGAAGCCCTGCTGGCGGTAGGCTTTATCTTCACCATTCACTTTTTCAATACGCACCTGCGTCCCGAATCATTCCCGATGGATACGGTGATCTTTACCGGGCACGTACCTTTGGAAGAGTACAAAAAAGACAGGCCGCGCGAATATCAGGAACTCATTGAATCAGGGCAACTTGACAAGGTGGTGGTCGAGAGAGAAATGAGCAGTTCGTGGATAAAAGCAGTCAGGTACTTTGGCTTTTTATTCCTCACGCTTGGAATTATTATGATCATTCTGATTGTTTACTCACTGATTGCCGGGGTTTACTAAAATGAGTTCCAGGCGTTTTATTAAGCGACCTGCATACTAAATTGCTCCAGTTCACGTTATTACAAGACCAAGAGCGGCGGTCATGAAGAAAGCGGGTTTCGTAGCGTTTATATTGTTTTCGGTGGGTTTTAGTTTGCTTTTGTCATCCTGTAAGGACGACAACGACACCACCTCTTACGCCGAGGATCTTTTTAATTGGATTACATGGGATGACAACGGTTTCGACAGCACCATTTACTATATTTCGGTGAGTGGTGACGATGGTAATAACGGCAAAAGTATCAACAGCCCATTTCGGACCATGGCAAAAGCCATCAGAAATGTCAAGTCCGGAGGAAAAATACGGGTACTTCCGGGCATCTACTCTTTTGCCATCGTCCTTGAAAAATGCAATCCGCAAGCGGAAATCGTCATTGAGGGACACAACGGCATTCCCGTTTTCGACGGGAAAAAGACCCTTCCCGGAGCCCTGTTTTTTGAAAAATGCAGCAATTTGTCGATCAACGGCATCGAGTTTAAAAATTATACGGATTTCGGCATTGGCGGCACCTATTGCAAAAAGATCAGCTTTACCAACCTCATCCTTCAGAACAATGGCCGTAAAGTTCAGTTAACCGGCTGGGAAATGGAAGGTTCCGGGCTCATCATTAATGAATCGGAAGAGGTGCTGATCGCTAACTGCGAAGCCTATCAAAACGGCCCAAACCCGCAAATCTTTCCTGATCACATGATGGGTAGCGGGATTGATTGTTTCAAGTTGAAGAATTCGGTCGTTCGCAACAACCGCACCCACAACAACACCAGAAAAGATGTATGCATTGAACCTGCGCTTTAGCGCATTATTTTACTGTCAAAATCAATCAATTACTTTTCACTTTTCCACCCCTGGTCAAGCTATAATTTGTACTTTTGAACCGAATTTAAAAACAACCATCTGAAATATAAAAAATGAAAATTATCCTTACGGCTGTTGCCATTTTGTTGCTTGTTCCGTTCAGCCGCGGCCAGCAAGACGAGCAATTTAAAAGAAATCATGCAGGCATCCACAAAGTTGTTGTGCAAGAGGTACTGCAAACCACTTCATATACCTATTTGCTGGTAAAAGAGAATGACAACACCAAATGGCTGGCCATTCCAAAGATAGAAGCAAATGCCGGTGAAACATACTTTTATCAGGGCGGTAACGAAATGAAGGATTTCAAGAGCTCGCAACTGAACCGGACATTTGAATCGGTTTTGTTCCTGGGTGGCGTGGTAAAAGCCGACGAAATGGGCAAGAATAAAAAAGATGCTTCCACGGGAAAGGCTAAAACGTTTGCAAAATTAGAGTTAAACCTGGAACCTGTCGAAGGCGGTGTAACCATTGCCGACTTGTATGCCAACAAATCGGAATACGCTGGAAAAGTTATTAAAGTCAAAGGACAAGTCGTTCAGTTTAGTTCATCCATCATGGGCAGAAACTGGATACATCTGCAGGATGGTACCGAACATAATGGAGTTTTTGACCTTGTCATTACCTCAAAATCGGATATCAGTGTCGGGGATGTCGTGGTACTTGAAGGAAAGATCAGCCTGGATAAAGATTTCGGATACGGCTATTTCTACGAGCTGATCATGGAAGATGCCCAGAAGCTTGAGTAAAGCCGGCCGTTCTCAGATTTTATGTTTCTCGTAAAGTTCAATGCGGATAGGGCATTCGCAATATACCCTCTCGTTGATTTTCGACTGGAACGCACAGGGCGACTCGTTCAGGCCAAGGATAAAATGCACATCACAATCAAAGCAGGATAATATTGGACACAGGTCTTTCCGCTCTCCTGTAAGACATGAAAAGTTTTTTTTGCATTTCGCTGCGGCCTGTTTCAATTCCTTGCTGATGTATAATTTTTCCATAACACAATAAACTTTTCAGCATATTACTTTCTGCATACACAGGCTCTTGGCTTCCCGTTGGTAACGAATTCATGAGTTCCTCAAGTCAGAATCCCGGCGCTTAGCCTTTCAGGTGATGTTTCCTGCTATTTTTGATTCAGGTGAAAAATCGTAGGGTTCTTCCACTGACCCGGCCCGAGAACCTCATCAGCAGATTTCTTTCCGCAGGGAACAGAGTTTCCGCCACCTGCCCAATCATGATTCTGCCAGGCCGCCCCGTGGCCATGACAGGTTTGACAACCGTTGCAGGAAGAATGCCATGAATATGCAGCTAACCAATTCTCATGACAAACAACACACAAGCCTTCGGTACCGCCCCAATCAACAATGGTACCCGATACAGTGACCTTCACGGGCCTGTTGGTGCCGTACGTATCCCAGGGCGGGCCGGTCCATTGCGGCCCCGGTCTGACACCATCATCAACATAAGAAGTACCGTCAACAGTATCCCTGATCATGTATGGATTTCCGGCAGTATTATTTGTTGTGTAGGAACCGTGTTCGTCGTGACAATCCAGGCATGAAACTTCGTAAGCAGGTGCTCCTGAATAACCGGGCCAATCCAGTTTTGAATCAAGACCGTGGGCGGAATTCGTCCAGGTGTAATCGACAAACCAGGGTGTTGTGGTATAATTACAGCTTTCAAGACCCCTGAGCGCGATGGTCGGTCCGTCAACATTTGCCGTAAAGCCCGGGTCAGCGGGGCCGGTTCCTCCGTTATGGCAGGACAGGCAAAAGTCGTTGCCTGTGCCGGTCCAAACCGAATTGGGATTGAAAGGGTCTGTGAGCGGTGTACTTGCTGAGGACGTGTGCGCACCATGACAATT
>JAJRWG010000215.1 GCA_024276895.1 Bacteroidota bacterium | reverse complement strand
TGGTGTTGTACACCAGGATGTCGGGCCTGGGCACCGACTCGAGGCCGCTGCGCTGCAAGGGGGTTTCTCCCTGCAAAAAGGCACCGATGTCACTGGTCAGATAGGAACAGATGTCCGGCGAGTAGCCTTTGGCCGCCGCGCTGGGGATGTACTTGTCGGCATTCTTCGAGGCGCCGATCATGGCCCCGTGGTTCTCAGGAAAAAAAACTTCAAAGCCCATGGAGTAGAGCAGTTCGGCCGGGCCCACGCTGGTGCACCAGGCTACCTTCTTTTCACCGGACTCCACCGCTTTTTTCAATCTTTGAAAATAGTCATTCATCACGACCTTCAGTTCGTTGGCCGATTCCAGTCTGACAATTCCGTTTTTTGGTTGACTCATAATCTTCAATTTATTTCATCCAGATAACATAAACGTAAACAAGGCTGAATCCAAGCAAAAATAGTAATCCTGTCCAACTCAGCATTCGCATAGCCGTCCCCGGACGTTGACTTTCGGGAAACCAGCCGGCTGTGACCACCCTGTAATTGATGAAGGCAAAAAAAGGGGCTGTCAGGAAAGAGATGATGGTGGCAAACTCCAGCAGGCTTTTCATGTTTTTTGTAAAAAACACCAGGATGATGACGGCCGTAAATGCAAGAAAAACAGTCCAGAAAGCAAATAATTCTTCACCCGACTTTTCCAGTGACGGGAAGATCAGCACCATGGCGCCTTTGAGCGAACGGGGATAACCATCGATGACCGTCAGGGCGGTGCTGAACATGGTGATCAGCACGATGGTGGCAATGATCCCGTGGCTCCATTTTCCGATGGAAGTGGAATAAAGGGAGATCAGTTGCTCTGAGAATCTAATCCCACTGGCAGAAAAAGTATCGCCGCTTCCATACATGATGAGTGCTCCCAACCCCAGAAAAAAAAGCGCGATGAAAGCCGAGCCGATGTAACCAAGATGAAAATCCACCTTGAATTCTTTCGGCGAAGGGGTGTAGTGCGTTTGTTTCACCCGCTCCTCAATCCAGAGCGAAGGCCACACCGCCGCGTCAATGGGTGTGGGCATCCATCCCATGATCACCAGCAAAAAGGTAATGCCGGCACCGTTCCAGATTTCCGGCGGGACAAAGCCCTCCTGTATCTGCTGTCCCCGCTGCAAAGCAGAGAAAAAAGCAATGATGGTGAAAACGGCAAGCACCACGATCATCAGTTTCATGATCTTGTCGATTGTGGCGTACCTCCCCACAAAAATAATGATCAGGATGAGGCCCAGCAGGGCTGTACTCGAAACAAAGTTGCTGAGCTCCAGTCCGAAAATATAACTGGCCAGGTCAGCCGTCACCTTAGTGACCGCTGCAAAATTGACGATGGCAGTAAAAAAGGAGAAAATAAAAAAGGTGAGAATGGCCCAGCGCCCCAGCTTTTGGTAGCCATCCAGCAGGCTTTTTCCGGTGGCTGCCGTGTAGCGGTAGGCATACTCAAAAAAGGGGTATTTGAACAGGTTGATCAGGATGATAACCCAAATGAGCCGGAAACTGTAATCGGCACCGGCACGGGTGCTGAACACCAGGTGGGAAGCGCCTATGGCAGCACCGGCATACAAAATGCCGGGACCTATCGCCTTCAGCGTTCCCTTTAACGAAATCGACCTTTCGGTTTGTTCAGCCATTCCTTTTCAATTAGGTTATCGGTTTTTCCACTCCGGTTTCCTTTTTTCCATAAACGATTTGATGCCTTCGTTGGCATCGTGCGATTTCATCAACTCCCTGTTGTAAATTTCCGACAGGGCTGGAAGATTGCTCCGCATAGTGTTGTCGAAAGCCAGCCTGACGGCCTTCACCGCGTACCTGAGCGAGGACGCACTTTTGGGTAGAATGTACTTTTTGATCCATTCCTCGGTGGCCTGTGCCATGCTTTCCTTGTCTTCGAACACTTCGTTTACAAGCCCCATGGCTTTGGCTTCTTCCGCATCGATGATTTTCCCGGTGAGCAGCAATTCCTCGGCTTTGAGGTAACCCACCCGCATGGGCAGGATGACGGAGGCCGGCGGGGCAAACACCCCCAGCATGATCTCGGGCTGGCCTATCCTTGCCGACTTATCGGCAAAAACAAAACTGCAGGCCAGGGGCAGTTCGAAGCCGCCGCCCAGGCAATGCCCCGAAATTTTGGCAAGGGTCGGTGTGCTCAGTTCGATCAACGCGAAAAACATGCTGTGAAAGGTTTCCAGCATTTTCTCCGACAGTTCTTCGGTATGCTCGGCCACACTGGCGCCGAAAGAAAAATTCCTGCCCTCCCCATCGAAAGTGACCAGTTTAAGGTCAGGCATTTGCCTCATTTCTTTCAGCACACCCGTCAGTTCGGTCATCATCTGTATGTCGAGGATGTTGCTTTTGCCGTGGTCAAGGATGATCTGCGCGACTGCGCCATCAAATAAATAGTTAACTCTGATCTTTTCCATCGTAATGAGTTTTTGGCATTTAAACCTGGTACTGCGGTGAAATCGCATGGATCAGTTCATCGTTCCATGGCTTGCCTTCGGCCAGCAGCAGACGGAGTTTGACAAAATCAACTTCTCGCTGCCCCTTTGGGCCGTCGTTGAACGCCTGGAAACCGGCCTTAGCCTCGGTCATCATGTTCAGCGCCAGCCACTCCCGGCTGCTTTCCTTGTTTTTGTCCCAGTGCTCCAGTTTTTTCTTCCGCATCTCGGTCAGTGTTTTCATGGTGCAGTTGGGGAAGGTGTACAACAGTTTGGTGATGTAAGTGTTCACCAGATCGTCCAGCCGGCTCAGGTCGAGCTCGGCGCGGGCAAGGATTTCTTTTGCTTTTTTCAGTTCATCGCCGGTTTTCATCGTTCCATAGATGATCTTCCCGAAATCGTCGGTCATTCTGTCGATGACCACCAGCGGGTTGGGGATGAACTCACCGTCCAGTTTCAGCACGGGGGCGATGTCGCTGATCAGGCCGATCTGGTATGCCTGGTGTGCCGACCACATTTCGCAAAGGGTCAAAGAATTGATGGCCCGCTCAATGCCAACGTAAAGGTGAAGGAAGTCGGTAGCGCCACCGATGGCCGCACTGCCGTGTTTGGGGCCTGCCTGCCCGAAACGGGCCATGTCGGAGGCAATGGTAAAATCGCTGGCCATGCCGATCTCCTGTCCTCCGGCGATGCGCATGCCGTTCACCCGGCAGATGACCGGTTTTTCGCAAATGAAAATGCCCGAGACCATGTCGTTGAACAAACGCATGTACTGGCTGTACTCCTGGGGATTGCCGGCGTAGTACTCGGCGTACTCCTTGGTGTTGCCACCCGTGCAAAAAGCTTTGTCGCCCACTGCGGTAAACACAACGGCCACCACGCTGCGGTCGTTGGAGGCTTTGCGGAAGGCAAAGATGACTTCCTTGACAGCCTGTGTGGTGTAGGAATTGTACTGCTTCGGGTTGTTCAGTATGATCCAGGCGCTGAACAAGCCGTCAATTTCGTTACCGGCAGCATCTTTGGCCGGTCGTTTTTCGTATAGAATCTCTGTAAATTCTATTTCCGTTAAATCATGATTTTTTAACATGGTTTGTATTTTTAAGGGTTTCTATTCAAAATCGGGAACCATAATCGATCTTTTTTTGTATTGATGGGCCAGGGTGTTTCTGAACACTTCGTTGATGCGCGACAGGGGAAAAAGTTCGATGAAGGGCGCGATGTTGAGCTTCCCGCTTTCCACCAGTTCAAGCACCTCGGGATACAGTTCGGGTTTGCAGCCCCAGGTACCGATGAGGGCGGCATCGAAGGCCATCAGGTTGCTCAGGCGCACCTGCGGTTTGTCCATGGTAAAACCCACAACCGACATGGTCGAGGTAAAGGTGATGAGACTGAACCCCAGTTCCTGCCCGGCTTTGGTTCCCGACATTTCGAAAATCTTCCAGCCATAGCGCGAAACACCCAATTCTTTGGCAATTTCCCTGACCTGAGCTTTGACTTCCCGCGGGTCTTTGTCTTTCACATTAAAAGAGGCATCGATGCCATTGTCAGTGGCCATTTTCAGTTTTTCGTCATCAATGTCAAGGGCAAGCACTTTTGCCCCGAAGATCTTTGCGATGAGGGCGGCATAAACACCTACCCCGCCAACACCGATCACGATGGCCAGATCGCCGGGCTCAAGTCCCGATTTTTTAACCACCTGATAGGGTGTGGAAATCGCATCGGCAATGACAGATAGTTCTTTGAGTGCAAACTTGTCCAGCACGGCTTCGGAAACCGGACACAAAAAGCGCGCGGGTACTTTGATGTGGGAGGCAAAACCGCCGTCAAAATCATTGCCGGGCATCAATTGCTTCTGACACATATTGCTGCGGCCTTTTTTGCACAGTTCGCATTCGCCGCAAGGCAAAACCGCAGGGATGATCACTTTCTTTCCGACCCATTCGGCAGGGCCGTCGATGACTTTCCCGCTGATCTCGTGACCAAGCGTCAGGGGTGGCTCTTTTTTGGTCTTGACACCAAAATGCCAGAAGCTCAGATCGGTGTGGCAAACGCCGCAGCCGGCAATGCGAATGAGGGCTTCACCGTCGCTCAGGACAGGCAAGGGACTTTCAACCCGTTCAAATTCGGCCCCGGTGCGGGTCATTTTCCAGGAATACATCTTCTCACTCATGTTCGATATTTTTTCAAAGTTTCTTTGTTATTTTTCCTTTAGGGCTCAATCGTTGGCAATACCCACCCCGTTTTTGCGACCGATGGCTTTCACGAGGTTGGTCAGTGTGAGATTAAGTGGTGTGCGGATGTAATGCTTGCGGCCGTAATCCACTATTTTGCCGTTCATGTAATCAATTTCGGTTTCGCTTTTATTCATCAGGTCAACCGCCAGCGAAGGCATGTGGTTACCCGCGCTGCTCAGGTAGCGGATGGCCAGCTTGATAAAGTTATCAGGCAACTTGATCTCTTCGGCCCTGGCAACAGCCACTGCTTCGTAAAGAATCTGTTCCACGATCTCCAGGGTATCGGGATTATCCATTGCCTCTTTCATGGTAAGGCGCGAAATGGCACACAGCGGACTCAGGGCTGCATTCAGGATGGTTTTTTCCCAGATCTTGTCAGCGATCTTAAACGAATTGACATGTTCTGTTTTCATGTCAACACTGGTGAGGGTGTCCGCCACCCACTGTGCCAGCACGGGAATGGAATCGTCCACCGAGCCCACAAAATTGGGCGGATTGAAAAAGTTGACCGCCACCACATTGGGTGCCTGCAGGTTACCGGCAAAATTGATGACCATCCGTAGGATCATCGACTTGGGAAAATGGCTGGTGTATTTATAGCTGATGTCAATGCCATTCTGGGCACTCATCAAGTACATGTCCCGGGTTTTGTGCATTTCAACCTGACTGAGGATGTTGTCAACGTGGTAATCCTTCACCGCACTGATCAGAATGTCAAAATCGTGTTCCAACATTTCCTCGATGGAATAAAACACATGCTTGAAATAAATTTTCTTTTTAATCTTCCCGACCAGTTCCACACCTTTGGATCTGATCAGATTCAATTTCTCCCGGTCCAGATCAGTGATGGCTACTTTACAGCCTGCTTCCTTGAAATGCAGTCCAAGTATCTGGCCGATGGGGCCCAGCCCGATAATCCCGATGGCGTACTTCTTGTTGTCCATATTATCGCTTTTTTCAATATGAAAATATTATAAAATAATCCTGGCATCCACGGCACAAACCTCCTCATGGGTGGCCAGTACCGGATTGATGTCCAGTTCTTTGATGTCGGGATGGTCGGTAACAAGTTGCGACAAGCGAAGGATGATGTCAACGATCTTCTGCTTGTCAACAGCTTTTTTACCCCTGAAATCGTCCAGTAAAACAGTGGCTTTGATGTCGTTGGGCATGGCGGCAGCTTCGGTATCGGTCAGGGGTGCGATGTTGAAAACCACATCTTTGAACACCTCGACAAACACCCCGCCCAGCCCGAACATGATGAGGTGGCCGAGACCCTCTTCCTTTTTGGCACCGATGATCAGTTCCGTTCCTCCCGGCTTTTGCTGCTGGATGAAGAACTTCAGGTCGTCAACCTCAAAGCTGTTTTGCATCTTTGTTACGACAGCCTCCAATTCCTCATCGGACGAAATGTTCAGCACCACCCCGCCCACATCGCTTTTGTGGATGATCTGTTCGGAATCGGCCTTCACCACCAACGGATAGCCAAGTTTTTCGGCAGCCTTCACCGCTTCACCGGCTGAGGAGACAACGTTCCATCCGGCCACGGGGATCCCATAGCTTTCCAGAAGGGTGTAGGCATCTGCCGCCGTAAGCAGTTTTTTTCCGTCCGCTGTGGCATTCGCAATAATCTCTGCCACTTTTGCTTTTTCAATGCCGCTAAACACGGGAACCTTGCCCCTGACTGCCGAACGGATTTCATGGTAGCGCACCAGTGAAGCCAGCGCCTTGGCGGCTGTTTCGGCAAAGTCGAAACAGGGGATGGAGCCTTCTTTCAGTATTTTGGTTGTTCCTTCCCATTTTTTCTTGTCCGTCATGTAGTTGCAGACGATGGGTTTGTCGAATTTTTCGGCAGCCGCCACAAACTCGCGGGCCACACTTTCGTTGTCAACAAAGGGAGGTGTTACATAATTGACATAAACGCTGTCCACGTCTTTTTCATTCATCATCACCTCAAAAGCACTTTTGAACTGGGGCGCACCGGCCGTGGCCACCACGTCCAGCGGATTGGCAATGGAGGCCGAGCCAAACATGGTTTTCTTTAACTCGGTTTTGGCTTTTTCGGAAAGCGGCGGAATTTGCAGTCCGTTTCTGTCCAGTTCATCGATGGCGATGACCGAAGGGCCTCCGGTGTTGGTGATGATGCCCACCCTTTTTCCTTTGGGGACAGGCTGGCATGCAAAGGCTTCGGCGGCATTGCACATATCCTCCTGGTTTTCAAAAGAAAGAATACCTGTTTTTTTGAATACCACATCCATGGAGATGCTCCCTGCCAGCCCGCCGATGTGCGAGCGTGAGGCCTCGGCCCCCTTGTCGGTGGTTCCGGCAGTCATGGCGAGGATGGGCTTTTTGGCCGTTACTTCCCGGGCAATTTCCATGAATTCGGCCGGGTCATCAAGGCTTTCCACGTAAAGGACGATGGCACGGGTTTGTTCGTCGTTTCCGTAGTAGCGGATAATTTCGGGGATGGAAACATCGGAGGCATTGCCATTGGATGCGTACATCCGCATGCCGATATCCATATCGTACAGCGCCTGCATGATCACGGCACCGACACCCCCGCTTTGGGCAACCACCGAAATGTATCCCGACTTAAAAAAGGTGAACGTAAAATTACAGTACGAGCGGAATTCAGGGTCGGAGTTGATGGCTCCCTGGCAGTTTGGGCCGAAAATCCGGATGCCGTATTTCTTTGCCCTGGCCAGAAAATCGTCTTCCAGCGCCTGGCCCTCTTCGCCCATTTCCTTAAAACCTGCTGTGTTGATGATGATGGCCTTAACGCCCTTTTTTCCGCAATTTTCAACCTGTTCGGGAACAAAGGGGGGGGGAATGACGATGTGTACCAGATCCACCGGGCCGGGGATGTCCAAAATGGAAGGATAGGCTTTCAGCCCCCTGATCTCGTCCACCCTGGGATTGATGGGGTAAACGGGGCCTTTAAAGCCATAGTGCAGAAGGTTTTTGATGATTACATTGCCAATTGATAATTCTTTTGATGAGGCCCCGATCAGTGCGACAGAAGAAGGCCTGAACAGGGCATCAAGATTATTGCCATTCATATTGTTAAAATGTTATCGGATTTTCTTCCATTTACTACGCTGCCTTTAATTTGTTGTATCTGAATGCCGCCCAAATGGCAGCGCCCATCGCTCAGGCAAAAATGGCATCGGGATGGGTAACAATTTCCAGCCCCAGGTTTCCCTTGTCGGCCAGCTCGGCTACGGCCTGCACCATGCCAACATTCATGGCCATGCCGCCGGTGAGGGCTACCGGTGATTCGGCACGCAGGGAAGTGAGTAGCTTGATGACCTTCTGGGCTACCGAAAGGTGAATTCCCTTGATGATGTCGGGTGTGGAAATACCCCTTGAAACCATGTTGATCACATCGGTCTCGGCAAGGACGGCACAAATTCCCGAAGGCATCTCGGGCTTGGTGGAGCGCAGCGATGTTTCGCCGACCTCTTCCACGGCCAGGCCCAGGTAGCGCGAAATGTTTTCCACAAACTGTCCGCTTCCCGAGGCACACTGACCGGTCATTTTGTAATCCATCACTTTGCCGTACTCATTCACTTTGATGGCCCGGACAAACAAAGCGCCCATGTCAACCACTGTTTTTGCCCCCGGATTCTGCACAATGCCACCCTTGGCATGGGTGGTCATGCTGTAAAAATGCCCTTTTTTGCGTTTGAGGCTTTCGCCCTCCCCCGTTGAAGCCAGGTAGGCAATGTCTTCGTATTTAAGCGAATGTTTGTCCAGCAGGTATTCGATAAGCTGGTTCACTACCAGTTCCGGATTACGCTTACGCAGTTTCTCGTGTATTTTATCGCGGACCTCGCCCCGGTCGTTTGTTTCCAGCAGCACCGCCTTGATGCTGCTGCTGCCGATATCAACCCCTATGGTCAAAATTGAATTGCTCATATCTTTTCTTTCCGTGTTAAACTTTCCTGGTTAATTTTTACTTCTCAATGCAAACATGGCTGCGCCCAACGCTCCCATGAAAATGGAATCGACGTGGATGTTGATGGTGAGATCATCGCCATAATTCTTCTTCACCAGTTCGGTCACGTATTTGATAACCGCCTGGTTGCGTGCCACACCGCCGGTAAAAGTAAATTCGTTCCGCACACCTCCCGAGCGTGCCAGGAGTGAGATGGCGCGCATGACGATGGCTTTGTGAAGGCCGGCCAGGATATCGGATCGTTCCTGTCCCACGTTGAGCAGTTCCCTGATCTCAGCGCCGGCAAAAACAGTGCAGGTGGAGCAAATGTTCACTTCGTGATCCGATTCCATGGCCAGGGGGCCAAGTTCGTTGAGGGAGATACTAAACTCGTCGGCGATGTAGCCCAGGTACCTGCCGCAACCCGCTGCACAGCGGTCGTTCATGTGAAAGCTGGTAACCAGTCCGTAGCGGTCAACCTGAATGGCCTTGGTGTCCTGGCCACCGATGTCCAGTACCGTCCGGGTTTCGGGGAAGTAGGCATGCGCCCCGAAGGCGTGGCACAGTATTTCCGATTTAATGGACTTCTCAGGGAAAGGCAGTAACGCCCGTCCGTATCCCGTTCCCACCATGTTGGTGATCTGGATGTCGAGGTTGGCGATAAACGAAATGTGTTCTTTGATGGAGTCGTAAATCTTTTTGTAGTTGCCTTTGAGTAAATTGATCTCCGCATCAAAAACCACACCCGGATTGGTGGAAAATGTTTCGTCGATGTGGGCGTATTTGTCGTTCAGGATCTCCAGCGATTCAAAGATCAGTTCTTTGAAATCGTAATCCGTCAGTTCGTTCTCCACGGGGGTGATGCTTTTGTCGTAAACCAGCACCAGTGGATCGAAGTAAGCCTTGTCCAGCTTCGCCACCTCCTTGTTGAAACGTTCTGAAACAATGTCGCGGAAGAACTGGTTTTTGGAGGCAATGTCACCGTAAAGGTATTCGTGTTTGATCTCCGGTCCAATTTTTTCAATGATGTCGTTAACAAACTCCCTGATGCGCTCCTGCTGCTCTCCTTTAAAGGTGTTGCTGATGGTTTCCTTGAACTGCATGTTCAGTTTCTCGAGTCGCCGGTTGAACTGCAGGAATTTAAAGGCCGATTCCACATCGGCGATGTAACGGGCATATTCCCTGCTGGTTTCGACTTCTTCCCTCAGCTTTTGCTTTAGGATGGTGAAACGCGCATTGTACATGGCTTCGAGCCGTGCAATTTCGGTAGCCACCATGTAATTGGCCCGCGTATTGGTGATCCCTTTGCCGATGATCTCATCGTTTTCATCGATGATGACCGCTTTTGAGGTGGTGGATCCGAGGTCAATCCCCAAATAGTATTTTTTCATTGATAAGAATTAATGTTTCAACTAAAAAATGATGTTTAATGGCTTAAGATGGTTTTTCGCTGATCCAGCATCTGGAAGAATGATTCCAACCTGTTTTTGATGTTCGAGTAGGAGAAGTACCTGGGGTCAACAAGGTCCGACTCAATCAGGCCAACGGGAATTTCCAGCCGTCTTTCGAGCTCTTTCATGATCATCAGTTGGCCGGCAGAAAATGAGTTACAACTCTTGATGGAGTTCACAAGGAATCCATCAGCTTTGTAATCGACGATGCATTGTTCCAGCAGATCGATGCGCTGTTCCAGGTTGAGGTTGGTGTAGCAGTTCATGCAATAATCGGCCAGGCTGTCCAGTGGTTTTTCCGGGTCCACGCGGAAGCCCAGGTCGTAAACCCCGCCCACTTTGGTGTAGGAGGATGCCACGATGACGGCTCCGAAATCATAAAACAACTTCCAGAACTCCCTGAAGTTTGTCCAGTTTGGCGGACCTTCCACCACCAGGCGGAATCTTTCTTTTTCCATTTCCCCTTCCGGGGTGATGGGGCCCAGTCCCAGGCGCACACGTTCCATGATTTCGCTGTACAACTCTTCGTAGTAATTCACGGCCTCGGGTGTTCCCCTGAAACCGCTGTTGATGGGGCCAATGTAATAAACCCCGGCAAAATAGGCATCAATGGGCGAAGGAGTATTCTTGGTGGTGCTGAAAATCCGCAGGATGGCATCTTCCACCTTGGAAGAGTTCCGCAATATACCTTTCAGCTTTTCTTCGTCGTATTTCACACCCGAAACCTGTTCCATTTTCGGAATGACTTCCTCCTTCAGTTGTTTCACCATGTATTGTGTCATCTCCGGTTTGATCTGCCCGTCCTCCTGGTACGGGGTGTGGAGCATGGCCACAGGCACGCCGGGGTAAAGCCTTTTCAGGTTCTCAAACCACTTCATAAAAGTGAAACAACCCGTGTAACTCAGCAACAGCAGGTCGGGGGGCGGGATTTTTTCGCCAGTCGGACCGATGTTTCCGTTGAGCAACATGCCGATGTCGCACTTCACGTAAGTACAAACATCTTCGGAATGGCCGATCTGTTCCGCATCCTGGATAAAACCGTCGGATTTCTTCCGCATACCCGATTGCAGGGCATTGATTTCGGGATACACCGGCAGCATGTCGAAGGCAAGGATGAGTTCGGAAATGTTTCCCGGCACGAAAGTGTACACCACCTTCTTGCCGCTTTCCTTAGCTGTACTGAGTGCTTTAAAATGGTTGGCGATCATCTCTTTCTGGATGACCATACTTTTTTCTTTACTGACGTTTGAAGACATAAATCTGAGTTATTAAATGCCGGCCATCTCGCCGTCCCACAGTTTGATGGAATCGGAAAAAGTGCCGGCCTGTTCTTTGATTACTTTAAATTGCCCCGTATTCTCGCTGAACAAGAAACTGATGTAGCGAATATCATTGTTGTCGCAGGCCGATTGCAGGATAGGGTGGTCCAGCAGGGCCGGGTCGCAAAAGCTGGGCGCGGCAAAAATCACCCCGTCGGCCTCGCTTTCTTCGTAGAGTTTCAGCATCCTGAACTCCTTCGGATCATCCACATCGTAAACGGTGGATGAAAAAGTACTTCTGTGCAGGTAGGCGTCCACAATGGCGCCAATGGGATCATCGGTGCCTTCATCCACCTCGCCCTGAATCCATTTGGAGCCCAGCAGGAAGTCGTCCTCCACGATGTAGCAGCCTGCCTGCTCAATGGTGCGGATCAGTGCCAGGGGCGGTTGTTCGCAAAAAGCGCCGATGACCAGCACCCGGATTTTGTCCATGGGCTCTCCTTCGGCTTCGTTTAGCAGGCGGATGACCTCTTCGAGGATGGCGTTGTGTTCCTCAACGGGAATGACGTAGCCGGCCCGGATGATGGCATACATATCGGCAGCGGTGATTTTCCAGGGTGCAGCTTTGCGAAGACCGTAAACGGTATTGGTTAACACCCTGTTTTTATTATAAACGCGGATGGAATCATTCAGCCTTTCAGGTGAAAATTCGAGTCCGTTGATTTTGGAGATGTGCTCGACGATCTCCATCATTTCGGTTTTGTAGAACTCGCCACCGATGTGGTTTTGGAAATTCTGCGGGAAGTCCATGTACTTGACAAAGGTTCCTTTTCCCAGGACACGAAACATGCCCGATAGGTTTCTGATCACATCGCAGATTGACGGGAACAGAAATCCCTCGAAGCCATCGAAATGGCCGTCGAGGACCAGCTCGATGATTCCGCGGGGCATGTTGCAGATGTATGACTGGTAGTAGGCATCCCCACGGATGATCTGCTTTTTGTCGCCACCACCCAGGATCCCTACTGCCAGGCCGTTCATTGAGTGAACGATCTCGCGCGGAAAATAAATAGGCATGTAGCCCACAAGGACTCTGCCATCAGCTTCCGATTTCCACTGTTTTGCCCGTGTGAAATTGAGGTCAAAGGCCAGGTTTTCACACTTTTTGATTAATTGATCCAATGATTCCAATTGCGGTTGTATTAAGAAAGAAAAAACTAAAAATATCCGACAGGTGCCTGTTTGTTCAAGCCTATAGCCAGAGCCCTGCAAATTTATTAATTTATCAAAACATTCCTAATCATTTTTTAAAGAGTTGACAAACAATTTTCGTAAATCGCTTTGGCTGTATAAAATAAGGGAATGAGGCTGAGTTAATTTTTTGTTTTCCCAGCCATTCAAGGTGATGAAATTACCCGGGTCAGGGCACGGTTTAAGGCAAGGTTTTTTACAATGAAGTTTCTTTTCTTTCCCCGAACGGCGGATCTGGCATTTTTTCGGGCATCGCCAAAGGATCGGCGATCAGCAGCAGGCTGCCTTTGTAAAAGAACCATGCACTGGTAGCCATCAGCAGGTGGCTGATATCGTAGTGATTGAACCAGGGGCCGATCCCCCATTCATTCATAAAG
>JAJRWG010000214.1 GCA_024276895.1 Bacteroidota bacterium | reverse complement strand
TTTGGAAATAATTTGAGAAAACAAGGTTATATTTGCCATGAGAGAATTTGTTTTTGTTAGAGCACCTCAAAGATATTTGAGTTACCGAAACTCTTTCTCTCATTTTTTATTTTTTGTAAACGTTTAGGACGCTATTGGTTTATTATCAACAGCGTTTTACCATTATTGGTTTGGGGTTCCGGACTTTGGATGATCTGTTTGATGGTGTGAACCATCCCGCGGGATTATCGCCTCTCTGGCTGTTAAAATTTCCAGTTTCCCGATGATGCCGGTGATGGTTTCCTTGAGACGGAGTACTTCCAGCGATTCCCTGAGGTAGCCCAGCATTTTTTCAGGTTCAGCATTTGATCTTTCTGTTTTTCATAAGGCCCGCTAACATTTCTATCTGTCACTAAATGAGACTTGTTCAGCGTCAGGCCTGAAGAGGGCAAGTCAATCTTTACGGAATACCATTCTCACATTTTAAAAAAAGTATATCTTTACACCAGTCAATGGAATAAACCGGCATTTCCGGTTGTCATAAAATTGTAAACTAAAACCATCCGATATGAAAAGATTAGTATTCATTACCGTACTGCTGGCCGGTTGGCTGGGGTTGCAGGCACAAATACCCGAATTGCCCGAAATCCTTCAGGAAAAGTTTGACCAGGAGCAGCTTGACTTAACCGTCAATTATCAAGACGAAACGGAGAACGAAAACTCCGAAGAAAATTATTACCGTTTCATCGAGCGCACCCTGGGCAACGACACCCTGCTGGGTTACCGCTGGAACAGGGAAACCGAAGAATGGATGCTCCGTGCACGCATCATCAAGATGTATAACGACGATGATCTGGTTACCGACAAGTATTTCCAGACCTACAAGCACGAGGACAGCACCTGGCACGAGGGTCTTTACTACCAGTATTCCTACAACGACAACGACGACCTTACCGAACTGCTCATTCAGCGCTGGAACGAAGACTCGACTGTGTGGGTAAACCATTTTAGAAAGATAAATACCTACGACGATGCAGGGGTGCTAACCGAGATTGTTACCCAGTGGTGGTCGCGTATGCACGAAGAATGGGTAAACCATCATCAGAAACTGCTCACCTGGAACGACGACCTGCTGGAGGCCGACACGGTGAAAGTTCATCGTTACAATAGTGACGGCTGGAAAAATCACCATTACAGTGCTTACAGCTACACCGACGAGGGTGTGAAAACAAGCCGCACTTTTTACCTCTGGCGGCATTACCACAACGAATGGGCGAAGAAAAGACGTTTCAATTACAGTTACAACGACAGCACCGGTTATCTGGCACACGTGCTTAGTCAGATGTGGCGGGGCTACGACAGCGTTTGGAAAAACCAGTACCGCTACAATTACACCTACGACGGTGACGGCAATGTTTCGGTTTACCTGTTCGAATACTGGAACTTCTTCCACGAAGAGTGGGTCGAAAAAGTAAAAATTGACTACGAATATAATGACCAGGGCTGGATGAGCCATTTTGTCAAGCAATACAAAATGTTCTTTTTTGACGATTGGATGAATGTTAAACAGGCCTCCTTCCAGTATGATGGAAACGGCAACATGACCGAAAAAATCGAGCAGCACTGGGACCGCCACGAAGAAGAATGGGTCAACTACCGGAAATGGGAAATGGTTCTGCAATACAAAACCATTACCGGAATTTACGACCACGAACAGTCAGGCATAGAGGCCATTTATCCCAATCCTTACCGCCCGGGCGACCCGATAAGATTTAACGGGCTGGAAAGCGGCACGTACCAGTTGCAGTTGTTTGACATCAACGGCAGACTGCTGGAAAGCAGGGTTGTAGAACAGCAAACGACGACCGGCTTCACCAGCAACCTCCGTAGCGGCTTGTACATCATGGTACTGTCTGACAACAGCAAAGTACTGCTCAATTCAAAATTGCTCATCACGCACTGATAAGTTAAGACCTTTGTGAAGGTCTGAAGTTTTGAATGAATGAACCAAAAAGGACGGCCCTGGCAGCCGTCCTTTTTGTTTGCAGGTTTTTGGCATCTGTACCGGCCTGTTCTGAAAATGCCAGGGACAAACAGGCTTTAAAGAATGTCGTACCGACTTTCAGTGCAAGCACACCGTTTTTTGTTTTGTACCCTTATAAAGTTCTTCCCGGCGCAAGAATAAACCTGAATACTATTATCAGGGCAAGTAATGAGAAATATAATACGGCTGAATATTTACCGATTTCCTTATTTTCTGATAACCTTACATTATCAACCCGTTTGGCGTTTTTCCAGGGAAAAATAAAAATCATCCCGCTTGTTACCGGATAGATTATACTGGCAATTGCTATAACTGGTAAATATAAAACCGTGACAATTACAGAACCGAAAATCCAGGGAAGTACAATAATTCTAAACGAAAAATGCTTTCTGGCTTTTGGATCAGCGACCCACTCCTGCTGGTAACTAAATTGCAAAAACGGAATTGTCAGCTTAAAAGCCACATAGAATAAAATACCCGCTCCTGCTACAGCAATAATTAATTGTATTGGAAATGGGATGCCAAATAACTGATATATTTTCCCAATGTCGCCCTCCTGGAATATTGGCCCAATCATTAAGTAACCAAGAAAATTTGAAATCCCTAATATTGAAAACCACAATAAAAAGAGTTTAAAAAGTGTCTGTCTTTTAGATTTCAAATAAAGCCATCCGGCTAATAATCCTTGCACAAGATTTAACAAGGGACCGGCAAAAGCAATCGCTGCTTTTTGAATAACTGACAAATGACTTATCGCAAGATGTTCTACATAATTGTGATGAAGAACCGGCTCACTACCGTTTACAGCCCCCACAATCGCATGAGCAAACTCATGAACCATTGTGGTTGTTAAAGACGCGATAATGTACAATATGGTCGAGTTAAGAATTATAATCTGCTTTTCATTCATATACCTCTGCGCTCATTTTTTTTAATGCACCCAACGCCAGTCCGTCTAAACCCCCCGGCCCCAGTCAATAATTGACCAAATATAAGCGTTTTTAAGGCATCTTTCAAAAACAGCCGGGCAGATCACATTGAAAAACAGGGTGGCCTGGATTTGCTTAAATGAAGCCAATGCGTATGCGAACGCATTGCAAATGCGCCCGGGAGGGATTAGCCGGGAATTAGCCCACACTAAAATCTTATGCAAATTTGGGCTTGATTTTTCCGTTTGATTTTTGTATCTTTCCGGCTAATGAAAACCGGAGTTTTTCCATACGTAATAGTTTTGTTGCTGGCAGTCAGCTCAACGGGCTTATCCGGACAAACCGATCTTTTTGAGATGAACCGAAAACAGATGGTCAACAAGCAGATCAGGGCCAGAGGCATCACCTTTCAACCCGCACTGTAAGCCATGCTTAAAGTGCCGCGGCATCTTTTTGTCCCCGACTACCTTGCCAACCAGGCATACCTTGACAGCCCGCTGCCCATCGGTTACGGCCAGACTATCTCGCAGCCTTACATCGTGGCTTACATGACTTCCATACTGGAGCCTGAAAAAACTGATAAAATCCTTGAGATCGGGACAGGCTCGGGCTACCAGGCGGCAGTACTGGCCGAAATCGTTGACAGCGTTTTTACCGTGGAAATTATTGACGGCCTGGCAGAACAGGCACAACAACTGCTGAAGCTGCTGGGATACGGGAACGTGTGGGTGAAAAGCGGTGACGGCTTTCACGGCTGGAAAGAGCACGCACCCTACGACAAGATCATTGTGACGGCAGCACCGGAGGAAATACCACAGCCTTTGACAGAGCAGTTGAAAGAAGGCGGGAAGATGATCATCCCCGTCGGGGAGAAATATGGTTATCAGTACCTCATCCTGGTGGAAAAGAAGAAAGGTAAAGTACTGAAAAAAAACATGCTGCCGGTAAGGTTCGTACCTTTTACCCGGGATGAAGACTGAGACAGCCGGTAACCGGGTTCCCGTAAGGGTGAACAAGCACCTTCAGTCAATGCACGTAACTCCCTGCATTGATGTCAATGGTTGTTCCGGTGGCGTGGTCGGCCAGGCCTGAGGCCAGCAGGACGATCATGGGAGCCAGGTCTTTGGGTTCGGTGAGTGTGTTCAGCGCCAGGTCTTTGGTGATGGCTTCTTCGCCGTAGCGTTCGATGGTTTCGCGGTTCATGTCGGTTCTCACCCAGCCGGGGGCGATCAGGAAAGCGGTAATGCCGTCTTTGCCATAACCCCTGGCGATGGATCTGGTGAGCGCCACCATTCCGGCTTTGGAGGCGGCATAAGCCAGGTGCTCGGGATTGTCACCACGGAAGGCCGCCCGCGAGGAAATGTTGATGATGCGCCCGCCGCCCCGCTGCTGAAATTGGAGAATTGCAAGACGGCTCAGCAGGGCGGTTGCCCGCAGATTCACGTCCAGGGTGGTGTTCCAGTCCGCGAGCCAGCGGTCGCTCTCCAGCGGTGAATTGAGAAAAATGCCGGCATTGTTCACCAATACTTCCACACTGCCAAAAGTTTCCGTGACTTCCTCGAAAAGCCGCTGACAGTCGTCCGGTTTTTCCAGGTCCGCCTGAAAGGCTTTCGAGCTGTTGCCGATGGCTTCGACCAATTTTTCAGCCTGCGCTTTGTTCTTCCGGTAATGGACACCAACCGTAGCGCCCGACTTTCCGAGTGCTTCGGCAATGCCCCGGCCGATACCCCGGCTGGCGCCGGTAACCAGAATGTTTTTTCCCGTCAGATCAATTTTCATGCGGTAAAATTAAGCATTGAACCGGAAAAGAATTGATGTTTTTGAACAAAAACTTTTCCAAAGTCCGGAACTTTGGAAAAGCCGGCGCACCGGTTGTTTCATTTCATTCCCCCGTCCGCATCGCCGTGCTTTTTGTAATCCCTCATCTTTTTGGTCGGTTCGATGATGGAATAACCTTTCCACAGCTCATCGTCAAACTGATCGACAAAAATGACGTCCATGTACTTTTCCGGCTTAAAGTCCGTAAACTGTTCCAGGGAAATCGCATTTTGGTCAAGCACCAGCACCTCCACCAGCGACTCCGACGTAACGGCCAGGTCAAGCCTGATTTTCAACTCGTTCAGTTTTTTGTCAAAAAGAAATCTTTTTCGTATTTTCAACAGTGCCAGTTTTCTGTCAAAGCCGGCGGTACTGCCCACCTTCCGCGAAAAATATTTCAGCACGTAGGCATCTCCCTTTTTTTCAAAATAAATCGAGCCGTTGAATTCATTTTCCGTGTAACCCACGCCAAGCAGGTGGAAATCGGTACCGGTTTTATCCGGAGCGTATTCGTAATCGGCCCTGATCAGGGCAAAGCTCGTTACCGAAATGTAAAGCCGCCCGGTGTACCTGCCGCGGCTGCCGGGTTCAAAATCGATAATGTACACATCCTCACCGTTGACGCGGGTGCCGCCGGCAAGGGTGTAGCTATACCGGCCGGTGTTGTACAGAAACTCCCAGTCGTCTTTGTTTTCCAGCAAACTGTAGCTCAGGTTGTAAGTTGTCCTGGCCGTAAAATATTTCAACCTTCTTTTGTTTTCTCCGACTGAATCTTTCGGGGGGATGGAATCCTCCTCATCCAGGTCAAGCTTTTGCCCGAAAATACCGCTCTTGATTTTCCAGTATTCGTCTTCGCCCGTTTCGGACAACACCTTGCTGAAAATTTCTGCCAGTTGCTCCAGTTCGGCGATGTTTTCTTCTTTCAGTTCCACCGTCCTGACAGGATCTATTTTGATGGTGTCGTCCTTGTTTTCAGGCAGGTAAATATTCCCGAGAAAATCGGTGTACGAAGTGGTGTGCCTGGGTGCTTTTTCTTCAAACATGGCAATGATGTCCCTGTTCAGATCAAGAATTGAGCTTTTCTTGTAATCGATTTTGATGTCATCAAGGTCGTTGGTGTAGCGTTCCCTGATAAAGGTTTCCCACTGCCACAATTTTCGCGGGTAGTTTTTTTCTTTGTTCTCCAATACTTTTTTCACGATGGATTTCGGATCGGGCGCGCTGCCGAACACGACGATTTCGTTCAGGTTGAAGATATCTTCTTTCAGGTAAACCACCTGCATGGTATCCAGTTGCCCGATGGTCAGATTCCGGACTTCGTAGCCGATGTACTGGAATCGCAAGGTATCGGTTTCATCAAGTCCTGACAGATCAAGTGAAAAATGCCCTGTTTCGTTGGTGATTGTCCCGGCGTGCTTTTCTAAAACAAAGATACTGGTGTAAGCCAGGGGTTCTTTTGTGTCCCGGTCCAACACCAGCCCTTTCAGTTCGCCGTTGTTGATGTTACGGGAAAAAGTTTTTGCACTCGTTGAATCCGTCAGTATCTGGGCAAAGCCGGGAGAGCAGGTGAGCCAAAAGATCAGCATGAAAAACGGAATGTTTTTTTTCATGTGTTTTACAGTTTTATTTTTCAAACAGGTCATCCAGTGTGACTTCGGAATCGATTTCTTCCAAATAATATTCGTTTCGGATTGCCGGCCAGGTGGAAATAAGTGTGGTGACAATTGATTTTTTTGTTTTCGTAACATGGCCGAATACAAACCGTTTCCTGCGCAAATCATCGGCATAGTCTTTTGAAATGAGAAATTCCTCCTGTGTAAATTTTACCTCACACAAATTGACGACACCGTCTTTCCGGTCGATCAAAAGATCTATCTGTGCTCCGGGAATATCTTTATCACCCTTGTATCGCCATGACGATATGACTGTGTATATTCCGCTCAATCCCAGCTTTTTCAGAATTTGGCTTACATGCAGCAAACTGATGTTTTCATAAGCGTAACCGCTCCATGCCTTAAATTTGCTGCTCATCACTATTTTCTGCCAGGTGTTTTCCTGATTTCCCACATTTCCTTTGATAAATTTCAAATAAAACAGGGAATACAAATCCATGAGCCGGTAGACGGACTCCTTTCTTTTTTTATTGAAGGGAAGAAGCTTGGCGACAAATCCGCTTTCAACCAGCTCTTCCAAAGACCTGGCGAATGTACCGCTGTCCGACAATCCCGACTCTTTTATAAGATTATTCCGCGTCATACCTGTAACATGTTTTGAAAGCGCTTCAATGATGGCAATGTGATTACCGGCATTTTTAAAAAGCGAGTAATAGAGATTGTCGTATTCACCGGAAAGCATACCCGAGGGTTTAAAACAAATTTCATTGATGATCTGAACGGCGCTTTTCCCTCTTGAGAGTTCGTTAAGGTAAAACGGAATACCGCCCATGACCATGTACAACTGAATAATCTGGTATCGTGTGAGTTTCAGTTTTTTACTTTTGCAAAAAAGTTCGGTTTCGTGAAGCGTGAACGGTTTCAGCCCGATCCTTTGCGTGATTCTGTTATGAAGTCCGCCCTTTGCTTTCATCAGTTTTTTTTGTATCCAGGAAGCTGCGGATCCGCACACGACGAGGATGACATTGTTCATTGTTGAAACGTGCATGTTCCAGAAATATTCCAGGGCGGATACAAATCCTGATTTGGGGTTGTCCAGCCAGGGCAATTCATCAATGAAAACCACCTGCTTTCGTTTGCGATTGCCCAGGGTGTAAAGATAATCGGCGAGATAGGCAAATGCCGCGTGCCAGTTTTCCGGAGGTGTTGTTTCCATCTTTCCGGCGGTGACTCGCAGATATTCCCTGAAGAAATTGTTTAACTGGATCTTTGTTTCGGCTTTGTAAGCTCCGGTAAAAGAAAAAACAATGCCTGATTTGTAATACTCCCGGATAAGAAATGTTTTGCCCACACGTCTTCTTCCGTAAACAGCCAGAAACTCCGGTTTGCCCGATTCCAGCAGCTTTTCCAGTATTCTTTTTTCCTCTTCCCTGCCAATGACTTTACTTTCCATATTTTTATAATTGGAGAAATCGATA
>JAJRWG010000213.1 GCA_024276895.1 Bacteroidota bacterium | reverse complement strand
GGAGGCAGTTTCGAGAGCCGTTCCTGATAAACGGGTGTTGCCCGGTCAAGGATAAAACGAAGGTAATCGAATCCGTTTTGTTGCGGACGGTCAATCAGTAAACGAATAAAATACAAAAGTGTGCGCGGCATTCCGTCGGTCAGGGTCCTGATGGTATTCAGCTTTCCGGGTTGTTCTTTCACAAACCGCTTTATGACAGGCTGGTTCAGGTAGTTGCTCCAGTGCAACAGTAACGATTTTACTTCTTCGGACGTAAGGGCTTCAAGCCGGATCAGGCTAAAAAACTGGTAAAATGGTTTTTCATATTTCCAGTAATGTTCGCTCATCCGGGTACTTCCGCCAATCATGCGGACACCACTGTAATTTGTGAGTAATTTCCGCAACAAATGGCTTTCCTCGCCGATGGCATCAAAAATCCGGTCAATGTTATCAACAAGCAGAATCAACTTCTTTTTTTCTTTTTTTAATGCTTGTTGTAACGATGTAAAAAGTTTCCTTGTATAAGCCGCATGATCATTCTGAAAATCGCTCCATAAAACATCGCTTACAGGAATATTTCTCTCTTTCATTTCCTCGATCACAGCCGACCACACATCATGCAAGCGGTAGATCCCTGCCTGTTCTTCACTCAGGTTAACTACAAAAAACCTTTTGGAAAGCCGTTGATCGTTTCGGATTTCAGCTTCAATTCTCCGAAGCAAAGTTGATTTGCCGCTGCCTCTACGCCCTACCAAAATAAAGTGCTGGACAGAATCTTCCGTTTTACTCCTATTGATTTCACTGATGATACGGTGAAATTCATGTTTTCTGACAACAAAATGTTGCCGGCTTTCTTCATCAGTGAGATTCGCCGACTGAAAAAAACTAATATTCGGGTTTTCCATATGATTTAATTTTTAAGTTCTGATTCAGGATGCTTGTTTTCCACCAGGCTTTCAATAAAGGCGAAACAAAAGCATAAACTGAGTTTTCTTCGAACAGATAGCCATCCCTTTCCAGCATTTGCAAAAAATCCATATAATTTTCTTTCTGCTTCCACTTTCCTGACATATCATACACCTCCTGCACGGAAATCCGGTTTTTGTGGGCGCAAAATGTTAGGATGTGCTTACAAAACCGGTACTGGTCTTTTGACAAATAAGGTTCTTTTAATCTGGACTCCCAGTCATTGAGATTTTGATCTTCTTTTAACAAATTGGCAAATGCAAAGTCAATATCTTCATTTGCAAGCAGCGGTCTGTTTTCTTTTTGTAAAATTCGATTGCATTCCTCGATCATGGTTTGAATAAAGTAAGGTATCAGTTGACCGAGTCTCCGTATCATATAATCGATTTGTGCATCTCCTATTTTCATTGTAGCCCCGGATGTGATCTGCCTGATCATTTGTTTGGCTTCAGCTTTGCTTAGAGGAAACAGCTTTATCCGGTGCAAATCGTTAATCAGTTTTGGCCGTTCAAGATAATTCACAACATTGTCCAGGCCAATGGACCCTGCAAGTACAAGTATGAAGTTTGAAGAATTTTCACTATGCCGAATTTCTCTGATTGTATGCAATGTTTCAATGGCTTTCTCCTTGCCTTCGTTTCGTGCTATGGCATTGATCACCTCCGGAAATTCATCCAGAAAAAGCACGACCGGTTGATCGATTGATTTCATTTCGGTTAAAACCGACAGAAGCTCCGCTTTAAAATCGACTTCTTTTGAAGTAAATATTACCGACCCGCCTTGGCGCAACAAATAATATGTGATTTCCTTTTTTAATTTCTTTCCAAAATTCGTCGTTGATGTAATCCCTGCGAAAAAAGAAATCTCCTTCTGCCGGAGGGCCTGTAATGGTTTTCGGATGAATCCAGATTTTTTCTTCTAACATGACAATAAATTTATTGATCTTATCGTTCGGGGAAGTGTTGATTGCAGGTATTCAGGGTGAAACCGCTAACTTTAAGTGAAATACTCAATGCGAAAAACTACCGGGAGTGGTAACAATTTTCAACAGCAGACGAGAAGCCTTTATCGGTTGATAAATTTTACTTTCTTGTTTTCCGGTTCGCTGCTCAGGACGAGCCCGAATAAATAAACTCCTGTTCCTCAGCCGGTGCGATCCCCGGTTTGTACACCACCCCCAGGTTGTTTTTTCCGTCGATTTTGATGAGCAGAGGCGCATCGAAACGGAGGTGACGGAGGACTTCGTTTTCAAAGACCGCCGGGATTTTGTCCAGAAAATCCAGGTCGTAAAAACCGTCTTTAAGGAAAGGATTGATGGTGAAATAGCCCACCCTGAAAGAAGTCAGGTTCTGAAAAAAGTGTGTGCCCTGGCTGGGGTCGATGCGGTAATTTTCGAGTCCCGATTCGATGATCAGCCGGGCCGCAGAAATGTTCGGCCATTTCACCGGGATGCCCAACCAGGGGTCTGCTGATCCCCAGCGCCCGGGACCGATCAAAATGTAGTTCTTGTTTTCGTTCAGCAGCCGCTCGTTCAGGGCCGCGATCATTTTCACCGTTTCCTCGTTCTGTGCAGCGTCGAAGCTCTGGGGTTTGATGTACACCAGGTCCGACACATCGTCGATAACGCCGTTGCCCAATGCCGAATGGGAAATAATCAGCGCTTCGTCTTTCTTTATTTTTTCTTTTTCGAGTTGTACACTTTCCTCGCGCAGCGCGATGGGCCTGATTTGTAGCAGGTTGAAAACGGTCTTGCCATCAGACTCAGGATTCATGTCCATGGCAAATTCAATCTCAACCGGGTTTCCCAGTTCTTTTTCACCCAGGGTCAGCACCTCCTGCAAAATCGCGGCCAGCGGAAAAGTATTGTGCTTGAGGATGGACGAAAAAGTAATGAGTTTTTTCCCGTCGTAATGGTAGCCGTCGCGAATGACCTGGTTTTGCAGGTCGTAAGTGGAAGCGATTTTACTGATGGAACCGTCTTTCTCAGCCTGTTTCACCTTCAGTTTCAAAAGGTTCACACTGTCATCGGTACTGACGGAGAAATGCGCAGAATCAAGGTCGAGGGCATAAAAATACTTCTGGGTTTCTTTCAGAGCCATTTCCGCCGATGAAGTTTGCAGTACCTTTTTAGGATACTTTGGCGAAAACCGCAGCGAGAGCCCCCCGTCAACTATGTATTTTCCCAGCCCCAGTGCAATGCTCGCCGTCCCGTCTTCGGGTTTTTCGGGCGGGATAGGATAATAATTCAGCGAACGGGCCACACCCGACAGGATCGGATAAAAATGATCCCCGTAATGCGTTCCGCAAACGGTTTGCAGGACGATGGCCATTTTTTCTTCGTCAATCAGGTTGGAGGTAGCCTGCATGTATGCTTTGCTGTCCTTGTAAAAAGCGGAAGCATAAACACTTTTGATGGCATCCGTCAGCATTTCAAACATTCTGTCCGACTTTGTGAAAGGAATCATATAAGTATTGTAAATTCCGGCAAAAGGCTGGTAGTGCGAGTCTTCGAGCAGGCTCGACGAACGAATGGCTACCGGCTTACTCACCAGCGATGTGATGGTACGCAGGTCGTCGTTCACGCGGGCAGGCAGCGAAGCACGGACAAAATGATGGAGTATTTCCTCATCGGTGTAGTTATCTGACAAGGCAATGGGGTACAGCTTGTTGTCCTCCATGAATTCGTCGAAAACATCAGTACACAGCACGATGGTTTTGGGGATGGTAATGTCGATATCTTCGTATTTGCTGTACAGCTTATTACGTTTGATGAGCGAATCCAGGAAGGCGAGACCGCGGGCTTTCCCACCGATGGAACCGTCGCCGATGCGCGAAATAGTAAAATACTCGTCAAAAGTTTCGCGGTTAAACTGCGAGATCACCCCCCTGGCTTTTGAAATCCTGAAATTGGCAATGGCGTTGAAAATGAATTCCCTGATGGCATGGCAATTGTTGAAATCGGAGGAAGAAACCGTTCTGAAGAGGCTTGCCAGGGGGAAAAGCGCCCTTGCACGGAGCCATTTTGAAATATGGTTGCGTTCGATGTGGTAGAGTAGCGACTTCTCCGGAATCTGATAAACCTTCTCCTGAAACTCACGCAGGTTGCGGGCACGGGCAACCTCCTCTCCGGTATCGGGGTCCTTGAAAACAAAATCGCCGAAGGCAAAATATTCTTTGATGAACTCCCGCAACTCGTAGGTCAGGCTCTTTGAATTTTTATCGATGAAGCCCACTTTCAATGCTTTCGCTTTCGCCCGGTTCTGCGGTTCCGACGATTGCAACAGCAGCGGGGTGTACTTGTTGTCCTTTTTTATTCTCTCGATCAGCCTGATACCGGCCTGATTGTCCTTGACCCCGTTGCGCAGGTAAGTGATGTCGGAAATAAGCCCCAACAGGTTGTTCTTGTATTTTTCATACAGTTTGACGGCATCCTCGTAATTGGTGGCCAGCAGTATTTTGGGTCGTCCGCGGGCACGCAGCATCTTCTGGTGCTCGTTCAGCCCCTCCATCTGAAACGACTTGGACTGCTTGAAAATAATCTTGTAAATATTGGGCAGGTAGCTGGAATAAAAACGGATGTTATCCTCCACCAGGATGATGGTTTGTACCCCAACCTCTGTTACGTCGTGTTCCACATTCATCTCATCCTCAATCAGCTTGATGACGGCCAACAGTAGGTCGGCATTACCCAGCCAGCTAAAAATGTAGTCAAAGGAATCCAGCTTGTGTTGTTCTATTTTCATGCTCACTTCTCTTGAAAAAGGCGTCAGCAAGACCACCGGGATATCGGGGTAGCGTGACTTGACCTCATTGGCAAGCCTGAAAGTGAAATTTTCCACCCCGCTCAGCATGGTGATTACCAGGTTGATCTCCTCTTCTTCCAGCAGTTTAAAGGCTTCTTCTTCGGATGTGGCATTTAAAAAACTGGGGGGGTAACGCAGGTTTAGCGACATGTACTCGTAAAAGATCTGCTCGTCAACACGGCCGTCCTCCTCCAGGATAAAAGCATCGTAAACACTCGAAATGATCAGGATGCGGTAAATCCGCTTGCGCATCAGCAGCGAAAAGGAAGCTTCGCTGAAGTAATATTTGTGTGCCAGAATATCTTTTTCCGAAGGAATCATTTAGGTAACATATTAGGTTTGGCGCTTTCAAAGTAAAGCAAAACAATCGTTCAGGCCTCCAAAAGTACTCAGTAAAAAATATCTGCCAGTTTTTTCCGGCTTCCTTCGATGGTCTTTCCGTCACGCTCCACTTTCGATCCTTTCTCAATGAGCATTTCCGTTTTGGGACGGATGATCTTCGTGTTCTTCAGGATCATCCTCGCCGGGCCGTACTCGGGTTTCTTTTGCAGCAACACCAGGCCGTAGTTGCAGTCCCTGATCTCGGAATTAAACACCTCAACCACCGACAGGTCTTTCGACGCCAGGCCGATGTTCGCGTTCACGATGGTTGTGTTTTCCACCCGCAGGTGAGAGTCCTCTCCCCCGCTGATGCCTTTGTCTGCCACTGATTCCGCGCGTGTGTCGCGGATGGTGATGCGGCTGCCCGAAAAGTCGATGGCGTCGTTGCCGATGTTGGTGAAGACGGTTTTCAGCACCAGACCGGTACTGAAATCGGAGTCGAAAGCGTCGCTGAAAATGTGGACGAATGTTGATTTTTCCAGACGGAAATCAGAACGGATGATGTTCAGTGCGTCTTCGCACTGATTCCGGTAAAAAGTAACTCCTTCCAGATCAACGTCCGACTCGTAAAAGGTCACGGCTCCCGTGAGCGTCCAGCCTTTGTAGTCGAGGGTATTCATGTTTCCAAAAACAACGTTTTTCAGTTTGGAACGCTCCCCGGCCTGCAACACGGTAAAGCCGTTTCCGGTAAAGTCGGATGAAGTGATCACCACAGGTTTTTCTTTTGTACCCTCCATAAAAACAGGCGAGTAGGATATAAACATGGCTTTGTTTACCAGGTTAAGTACCGTCCCTGCCTGAAAGTGCACGCGGGAACCCTGTGGGATGACCAACGGAAAATCAACGCGGATGCTGTCGCGACGGAGGTACAAGTCCCTGCCTGATTTCTTTTCAAAAACCAGCGGATTGTCCGTTCCGGCCTGTTCCATCAGCTCCTGTTGCGGGGTGAGGCCTTCAGGAAAAGGCCAGGGGTAAATGGGCACAACGTAAGTGTCGAAACGCCCGTCCACCATAAAAAACAAAAAGTTGGCACCAGTATCCGTCAAAATGGTCAGCTCCCTGTTGGTGTCGCCGTGAAAGGCTTCTATCTGCGGTTCGGGCAATTGAAAACTCTGCACGTATTTTTTTCCGCTGCCTGTGCCCAGAACAATGACCTTTCGCTGCGTGAAGTTAAACAGCCTGACCTCCATACTGTCATCGCGGACAGCTTCGCGGTAAGCGTTCACATAAAATTCCGGAGTCTTTCCGGAAATAGTGGTGTCGAAATAGTGTCTGGTTTTCAGCTTAAAGACAGAATCTTCGCTTTGCTGCACGGCAAAAATACTGTCTCTGAGTCGCGGCAGGTAGGCCCTGATGCTTGCCGCACTGCGGTAGTAAAAGCTGTTGTCGAAATGCACATAGGGAAATTCCAGCTTGATGAGGGAATCGTATTTTTTTATTTCCGGCATCAGTTCTGCTATGGTTTGGGAAATGAAATCCGGGTGGCTGAAAACCTCGAGGTAGTGCAGGTAACGCGCCGTAAAAACGGAATCGAGCATCAGGTCGTCTATCAGGTATTGCTCGTGGGTGATTGTTTTCAGGTCAACCAGGGCCTTCCAGGCAAAGTTATTGTCCAGCCCCGTTTCCGGATGCGAGTACTCGGCATACCCATCGTAAGCAATGGGTTCAAGCTTACAAAGAACAGGATTGAAATAGTAGCGGTGGTTGTGCCAGGCCATGCCGTGGTGTGCCTGGTTCAGGTCGAGCATGGCGTAGTGTGCCGCCAGTTTTTCTATGTCGAAAATGTCTGCCGGTGGCCGGGCATGCGCCCTGAACTGTGCCATGAGTTTTTGCGCGTTGAGGAACTGGGCGTAAAGTGCGTGATTGGAAACCGTCCTGCCCTGCTTAAATGGTTTGATGACCGAAGCTTCAAAGTAAGGAAGGAATATCCACGTTCTTCCCATCTCGGCAGCCTGCCGGCGTGCCTGCCATAAAAGATCTTCCGAAAAGCGGACAATCGGTCCTTCGCGCCGCTTGCGCCATTCGAGCAATTGTTTCGCAAAATGCTCTTCCCAGGCATAAATGCCACGGTTTGCATTATTAAGAATTACAGGGGTAAAGCCATAGCGGGTAGTCAGAATATCCACTTTTTGGTAAAACCGGTGAGAAACCCATTCCCACAGAAATTTGCGGGCCTGGGGAGTTTGGATCGAAAATTCGCGTAAGCGCTTCCAGGTATTCTGTTTGCGCATTTTTATCCTGAACGACCATTTGTTGCCTTGCAAATGATCCAGCCAGTCGCCTTTGAGGCGCAGTTTTGCCTTCATCATCTTACCGTCGCCGAAAACAATGCCCTTCACCCAGTCGTTTTCGCCGGTTTGCAGTATGCCGATTTCAAAAGCAGCCTTTCGTTTGTCCAGCAGCTTTTGGTATTTTGAAGTGTCAAGCACGATGGAAAGGGGTTCTTCTTTGTATTCGGGATAAATTTTGTGGGCAAGCCTTTCCAGGCTTATGTCGTCAAAATAAACCGTGTCGGAACTGTTGTTCCACACGTAGAATTTGATGGTTTCCGATTTGAAAGTGGGGGGCGAGAAAACCTCCATCTCCAGTTTCTCCCAGCCGTTTTCGTCGGTCTCCACCACCGTTTTGGCCGTCTGGTAAAAAAGTTTCGGCTTTTCCGAAGCAGCAACGAGTAAACCCTTGTCGTCTTTCGACTTTCGCCACACACTGACCCTGAAATACCAGTCAGGGCCGACATGCTTAATTTTGTAAGTGAAAGCAAATACATTTTTTGGAGTGAGGACAACCGCGTGTTTGCCGGTCCTGAACATTTTGCCTGTTCGCCTGTAACCGCCATTGAAAAAGCGTGTCGAATCGTTCTCGGCAAATAATTTGTCGCCTTTTTTGTTCAGCTTTTCCGCACTGCAGAAAAGGCTGGTTCCCGGAGGAAACTCGTCTTCCCGAACACACGACAGCAAAAAAAACATGCTGACGAACAGCAGAAGCCCGGTGATTTTCAGGTTTGTTTTCAACGAAGCAAATTTGAATATTTTGAAGCCACAAAGATAACCGATTTTCGGGCTACATTTTACAGCTATGGCAAGCTTTATAAAGCTATATTTTAATTACTTTTGAAATCTTAATTTTTTCCGGCATGCGTTATTTGTTTTTATACATATCCCTGCTGTCGGGTATGTTTGCCGTGCAGGCGCAAATTCCACCGGGTTTGGCTTTCGGCGGACAGGACAACGACATTGGTATCGCTTTGTGTAAAACCCCGGCCGGGGGCTATTTACTCGCGGGTTCGGCACGCAGTTTCGGTGCGGGCAGCGAGGACTTTTTGCTCGTGAGCATGGGTAGTTTTGGCAATGTCCACTGGTCGAAAACCTACGGTTACGAACATTACGACATCCCCAGGAGCGTTCTTGCCCTGGACAACGGATTTCTTGTTACCGGCATGACCAGGGATTACGGCACACCTTCAACAGATATTTGCCTGATGAAGGTCAAGCTGTCGGGAGATGTCATTTTCAGAAAGTACTACGGCACCGCTTCAGAAGATGCAGGACACAAAGTCATCCCCTCCGTTGACGGAGGTTTCCTGATCCTGGGTTATAGCCGGGGGTATGAGCCCAGGGGTGATTTTCTGCTGATCAAAACCGACAGCCTGGGAAATGAATTGTGGCGGCAAAACTACGGAACAGACATGGATGATGTTGCCTGGGGACTGTATCAGAAACCCGATGGAAACATTTTAATTTTCGGCTCCATAGGAACTTATTTTTACAGCATACATTACAACTTCCACAACCACGACGCCGACATGGTGCTCATTGAAACCGATGAAAACGGCAACGAACTGTGGCGGAAGACCTACGGCGAAGACGGCCACGATTTCGGTTACGACATCAAGCCCGCACCCGACGGAGGGTTTTATCTTTTCGGCTCTACCCAGAGTTTCGGAGCCGATAGTTTCGACATGCTGCTTATCAAGGTGGATGAATCGGGAGAGGAAGAATGGCACAGGCTTTACGGTGGCAACGAATATGAGTATGGCCTTTCAATGGATGTGAATGCCGCCAACGAACTTTACTTGTTCGGAACAACCAAAACATTCGGTTACAACGGCTCTGCTGATTTTTACCTTGTAAAAACCGATGCCTGGGGCAACATCATCTGGCAAACCACAGTAGGAGGCAATGAGGCCGATTTCGGAAACGCTGTAACGGCTACACCCGATGGAGGCTGCGCCCTGATTGGTAGCACAGGCAGTTACGGGCAGGGGGGACAGGACTTCCTTTTCGTAAAGCTGGACAAAAACGGCATGATTGACGATTTGCTCAGCTCCTATCCTGAAGAAAATGCGGAATCCGGAATCATTTTCCCCAACCCGCTTAGGGGAAAGGGAAAAGTCAAACTGCCTGACAGCACCAAACGTTTCAGGATGGAAAGTGTAGCATCCAGCGGAATAACGGTCAGGTCGTTTGAAATGCTGGCACCTGACAACCGTTTCGATGTTAGCGGACTTCCTGCCGGATTGTATTTGTACAGGATTACCGGGCTAAAGAAAAATGGCCACGTTTTTACGGGAAAATTAGTGGTTTACTGAGACCCTCTGCGCATTCAGCAGCGAATCCAGGTTGTGAAAACCGTAAGTCAATTCGCTTCCTGTTTTTTCGATGATCAAAACCATATCTTCAGGCTCATTTTTGTAGAGTCCGCAACCCAGAAACTGAATCCCGTCGTCGGAAAGCATCTCAAATTTTTTTGTGCCCGACCCCATATCGCCCAGGATGCAGATAACTTGTACCCCCCTTTCTTTCACTTCGAGGAGTTGGGGATAAATACGGTTCACAAAATTGCTGTTCACATCGTAACAGTTCGAATTCCAGAATTCCAGGTCGCTGTGGGCATAGGTGGAGGGATTGGGCAGGGGCGGAATGTTTCGCCACAGGCCGTGGTGCATCAGCAAAATCAAATAGTCCGACTGCTGGATGGTGTCGCAAACATTTTCAATGAGTTTGTCCTGCTTGTTCAGACTTTCGCAATCCGTCGGTATCAGGTTGGTATTCATCACGATGCGGGTGATGCCATGGCTGGTATAGGCATAATAGGTGTCTTTCCCCACAAATTCGCGGTACCATTCCCAGTTACCGTTGCGTGCGTCGTGGTTGCCCAGTGTCCAGTGGGTTTCGGGGTTTCCCAGGTCAAACAGGCTGTCGATGTACTGTACCGTCGAATAATCCAGCATGGCTTCCGAGCAAACGTCCCCACCCAGCCAAATGCCGTCGTAACCCGAAAGGTCAAGCTGTTCCACCCTGTAATCCACTTTCGTGCCACCGGAACCGTACTGGTAGGTATGTCCCATGAAAATGTAGCTGGCGTTGCCGGTCTGCGCCTGCAGGACAGGAAAGCTGAAAAACAGGTAAACCAGTGCAAAAAGAAGCCCTGCTGTCCTTTTTATTTTACTATTCAAATGCATGATGCAAAAATGAAACAACTCGCACAAAAATAATAATTTTATCCGGGCACCAGTTCCCCACATGTTTCAATCGTCATCAATGCTTTAACCGGTTTCGTGTAAGACGTTGTAATGAAATACTTTCATTTCCTCATCCGAATAAATCTTCTCCAACTGTAACTGAAGACCATCTACTTTAAATTCGATCAGCGTATCGCTCACTCGGGTCAGGTGACTGTCAAGTTTTGACTCTCTGTTCTTTATCAGCAAAAACCCTTCAGGGTTCTTTTCCAGCATTTTCCTCAAAAGATTTACATTAATATTTTCGTGTTTCGCACCGCTCACGTGGAAAATATTTTCCGGGACGATGTCTGATCGCAAAGAAAGATAATAAGATTCCTCCCAACCAATAAAGTCAAGCACCAGACCTTCGGCACGTGGGTCCTGGGTTTTTGAATTAATTAACGATACCAGATCAACAACTTCCTGGTTTTTCAGGCGGGGGATGGCATAAATATCCCTGTTCAGAAATGAATAGGGAATGAGTAAAACCACCACCCAAACAGCAATCTTCCGCTTGAGTTTTAAAGCCCTTCCATCCTGAAATACGAGGGCGTAAAAGGGCAGCGAAGTGAAAATCAGCGACAGTGTGAAGCGGTGCTGAAGCAACAGTGTTCCGTTGATGGCTTTGAAGACGAAAGCCGCAAACAAAACCACAAAGGGCAGCAGCCACAGCCAGGTGCCCTGCGAAAGGAGGCGCTTCCTGCGAGCCCGGTCGGTGTAAAAAACAATGAGCGAAGCCACTACAGGGCTCAGCAGGAAAAACCACGAAACGAAAAAGAAAAATATCCGGCGGATGTATTTGCCGAAAGTCATTTTGTCGTTCACCCCCGACAGTACAATGTTCCAGCGGTAAGCGCCTTTGGGCCCGTAGAAAATGTCCCCATGGTTGATGTAACTGCCCGTCATCCAGAAAATCGGAAAGAGCAAGGAAAAAACCACGAGAGTGGCGGTCATTTTCCACTGTCTTTGGAACAGCAGCACCAATGTGAAGACGGCCATGAGCAGCCAGGCTTCGTAACGGAAACCACCTGCCAGGGTCATGGCCAGCCCTGCCAGCATGCCATAAAAAAACTGACGTCCTGTTTTCCTGCCCTGCGACAAAAAGTACATGGCCGAAACCACGAAAAATGCGTAGGGAATGCCCGACAATGCCTGCAGACTGTTGCGGATGACAATGGGCACAAACAAATACGTGAGGGCCACGTAAAACGCACCTTCGCGGTTGAACTCGTTTTTAACGAATTTGTAAAGCGGCACTACCGTCAGAACGGCAAAAATAATGTTCATCAGCTTGGGCCCGGTAACCAGACTACCGCTGAGGCGGATGGCTGCGGCATTAAAATAGAGGTGCAGGGGAAGCCACACATCGCTGGTGATCAGTTTGGGGTTATTCAGCCACTTGTAAGCCAGAAAAGTGCGGGTAACGGCATCTGCATCAATGGTTTGTGAAAAAGGAAGAAGTGCCAGCCTGACAACCAGGCCAATACCCATCAACAGCAGCATATTCCTTGCGTCAGGTGAAAGACTTCTCATGGGTGAATCCTTACAGTGGAAAACCGTCAAATTTACTTGAAATTTTTTGTATCTTGTGGCGTTCTTTTTCAAAAGCCAAAACCATGTCTCCCGAAAGCACTTTTCTTCTGGAAAAAGCCAAACACTACTGCGCCTACACCGAGCGCAGCATTTACGATGTGAAGAAAAAGCTTCAGGAGTGGAAG
>JAJRWG010000212.1 GCA_024276895.1 Bacteroidota bacterium | reverse complement strand
TGGCCACTAGTTCGTTGTCCGATTTGCGGTAGAGCCGGAAGCTGAAAACAATTTTGGCGGCCTCCTGGTCCCGGAACTCGGTTTCGACGATGAGCACATCGCCGTAGTACACCTGTTTTTTGAAGTCAATGCACATGCTGACCACGGGTGCCATCACTTTGTTGGAAGCAATATCAAGATAGGAAATGCCGTACTTCTTACCAAAAGATTCCCGGCCTTCTTCGATGTATTTCACGTAGTTGCCGTGCCAGACGATACCCATGGAATCCACTTCACCAAAACGGACTTTAACTTCGGTGCGGTCTGTTAATATTTTTTTCATCCGCTCGTATTAAGAAGTTGCAAAAGTATGGATTTTGGGCCTCATCATAAGACATCAGCGAAAAAGCCGGAATGTTTACAAAAAACTCTCTTTAAACCGGATGTAAAAACGGGAAACCAGCAGGCAAAGCACAAAGAAAACAAGCAGCGATAGTGCGTAGGGCATGACTTCGGGAACTCTGGCGTTGCGCAGAAAAATATCGTAAAACCCGTTGAGTCCCCAGTTCAGCGGCGACAACTTACTGACCGTCAGCATGAATTCCGGCATCATAAAAGTGGGCACCCACACCCCGCCCAGGGCTGCCAGTATCACCACCGAAATGGAACCGAAAATAGAGGACTGTTCCTGTGAAGTGGCGATGGTGCCGATGACAATGCCGTAACCGGTGGCAGCAAGCGAAGTGGCCATGATGATCAGGATCAGTGCAGGCAAGGTGATGTTGTCAAGTCGGAGTGAGTACATTCCGAACAGCGGCAGCACGTAAAATCCGATCATCAGCATGAAAACAGCCTGCAAGATGCCCACCACAAAGTAAACGGTGCCTTTGCCAAAAATGACGGCTTGCGCCGAACCCGGCATGGTCTTCAGGCGCATGGCCACACCGCTCTGCCTTTCTTTAATCAGGTTGCCCGCAAGGGGGATCACCATGAAAAACATGGCAAAAACCGTCCAGGCGGGCACGTTGTGCTGCACGGCATTGGGTACGATTCTGTTCTCAGCCGTAGAAGCATATTCCTGTTCAAAAACAACCAGGTTTTGCAGCTTGCCTGTGGGTTTCAACTGAATATCCAGCAAATCGTAAAACAGTTCGGCATAAACGCTGAAAAGCATCTTTGCCTCCACTGCCGCCGAAAACCGGCGCAGGGCACTGATGATGTTTTGCCTGAACACGCTTTTGGTGATGGGGTCAAAGTAAAGTCTTACTTTGGCTGTGTCGGCAGCATCGGTGCTGTCCATGTCGAAAATGGGCCCTTCTTCAACGGGAAATTGTTCCTGGATGCCGAGTTTGATTTTATTCCTGAGGGCCCTACTTGCATTTTCACGGATGACGATGCCGATGCTGAAATTGCCGTCCATCACCTGCTGTTTCAACTGCTCTTCGTCGAAAGGCTTTCCTTCGAGCTGTTCCACCACATCAAAAACCGGCGACTGTTTAAGGCCATCCACAATGTTGATCCCAAAGGTGTCGGCATCGTGGTTGAGTACCAGCACCGTCATCCTTTTTTCCTCGAGGACTTTAAAGGTGGAATCCTGCAACAGGGTCATAATCAGGATGAGCGCCATGGGCATCACAAACAGCATGGCCAGGCCTGCCCTGTCGCGCAACAGCAGCAGGAATTCTTTTACGGATGATGCTCTAAATTTCAACCACATTTTTTTATTGTTTGCTTCGCGTCATGTGCTTCGCGTCATGTGCTTCGCGTCAAGCGCTTCGCTGTCATATGCTGCGCGTCATGTGCTTCGCGTCATGTGCTACGTGTCATGCGCTTCGCTGTCATGTGCTGCGCGTCATTTGCTGCGCGTTAGTTTAAAATACTCCCCTACGGTTTTACATTTTCAAATTCTCAAATTCACTAATCCCTCAATTTTCTACCCGTCAGTTTCAAAAATATATCTTCCAGCGTATCGCAGTTTTCTTCTGATTTTATCAATTCTGCCGGTTTGCCGTTTGTAATGATTTTTCCCTTGTCGATGATGGCAATGTGGGTGCAAAGGTGCTCGGCTTCGTCCATGTGGTGCGAGGTGTAGAGAATGGTTGCCCCTTCTTTGTTGAGCTGTTTCAGAAAATCAACGATTACGGTTTTCGACTGCACGTCGATGCCAACAGTGGGCTCGTCAAGGAAAAGCACCTCCGGTTTGTGCAGTATTCCGGCAATCAGGTTGACCCGTCGTTTCATCCCTCCCGAAAAGGTTTCGATCTTTTTATCCGCCTTACCCTCCAGCCCGAAATAACGCATGCAGTCCAGGATGCGGCTTTTCAATTCACTGCCCCTGAGTCCGTACATGTTTCCGAAAAAGCGAAGATTCTCGTACGCCGTCAGTTTTTCGAAGAGTGCGATTTCCTGAGGGACAACCCCGATGATTTTTTTCAGTTCACGGTTATGGGTTTTGAGCAACAAACCGCTGATCACAACTTTGCCCGAAGTGGCAGGAATCTGGTTGCAAAGGATGGAAAGCGTTGTGGTTTTTCCCGCGCCATTGGGGCCCAGCAAGCCGAAGATCTCGCCCTTGTTAATGTTCAGGTCAAGTCCGTCAACGGCAGGTTCCACGGTGTTTTTGTACCGCTTGGTGAGCCCTTTAATCCTGATGAATGCCTCTTTGTCCATCACTGAACGCTTTTTTGTAGTTTCTTGAAAAAGGCTTCCTCCATGTCGGCGATTTCCAGCAGCAGGTCGGCAGCCTTGTCGTAACTTTCGTCAACCGTGTTGCGGTTTTTGACGATGCGTCCGGTGATGATGGCAAAAGCCCGCCATTTATCGCCGATTTCCGAAATCTCGAAAGACAAATCCCTGAGGTGTGGTTTTTTCAGCACCTCTGCGGCCTCCTGCAAAAAGGCACCGTACATGAAACGGAAACCCGCACCGCCGGTGCCGATCTCTTCCTGCGCCCTAACCACCTGCCCCGTGTACGAAGCCGCTTTCCGAGCACCCAGTTTGTGGGGGTAGTTCCTCAGCTTTTTCGACAAGAACCGGATGCCTTTCACTCCGAACATAGGAATAGGAATGGTCAGCATGTGTTTGCAGGTGTGTTTGATCCCTTTTACGACCGCTCCTTCGACATCAATTCTTTCAGGAATGTTTTTCACCCAATACATGTGTCCGTTGGGTGCGAAAGTGCCTTTGGCGTAGCGCACCCGTAGCAGTTCGTCGTAACTCAGCGTTTCGTAATCGGCGATGATGGGGTCGCTGATCAGGTAGGTGTCGTCCTGCTTGCCGTACACCACGATATTGTGGGCGTTGAAATGAAAACGGTAAGGATCGGGAAAATAGGTCAGGTGGTAAACACCCACCAGCATGCCGGTTGGAATTTCCTTTTCCAGGTTGGCATCCAGCGCCTTCATCGCCTTGTGCGGCTGACGGTAGCGGTGTTTTTCGAAAGTGATCCCGAGCCGTTTTGAAATGCGCTTGAAAATGACACCCGGCATGGGCCGGAAAGAGGTAACGGGAATGCCGCCGACTTTCAGAAATGGCATGTGCGAAAAAAACAATCCCGAACCGATGCCGAAAACCATGGGCTCGCTCAGTTCAATGCCGTAGTAACGCAGCATGTTTGAAACCACGCCGTTCTCACAATGTGCCGACTGTTTGTGTTCAAAGTCAAGTTTGACCTTCATTCCCCTCGTTTTTAATTCTTTCAATGTCGGTTAATTCTTCTTTGGTGAGCTTGAATTCGCGGGCGTATTTTTCCAGCATTTCGTCCGAAAGGCGGTTGAAATATTTTGGTTTTAAATGCTTTTTTACAGTCCACTTCCATTTCCCCACGTATTTGGCCAACAAGCCCACATCCATGATATTTTTTTCAAGGTAGTAAGCCAGCGGACTCAGTTCGCCGGCAATCACCTTCTGCCGCACAGCTTCGACGCGCTCGTGTATCTCTTCCCAGGCGTGCTGCATCACGGCATTTTTCGTTTCCCAGCCCAGGCTGTACGAAGTCACGTAATTGCCCTTTTCGTCAAGGGTGTAAATGGGGTCTTTCCATTTGCCCCGCATCATGCCGGCGTCGTCTTGCGGTACTTCTGTGGTTTTCATTTTTTTGTTTTCAGCCTGGCCCTGAAGGACAGGGCAACTAAGGTCCTGAGGGTGGGCCCCGGTACTGAAGTACCGGGTAACTGATGCAGTGCTCGCTATCAGCATTCGTTACCGTAACCTTCAGGGCATATTCTGCAAAAATATGTTCATTTCGCCTTCGGCGATGGTTTTTTCTCCGACTGACACCCGAGCGCGAATCACCCGGGCATTAAACATTTCATGAAGCAGGATGATTTCCGTTTCCAGTCTTGAATTGTCTGCGGGCAAATCAAAGATCTTCAGCCGTTTGATGGCGCCGATAAAGCCCGTCTTGGGTTGGTCGCCCAACTGCCTTGCCCGATAGCCGCTTCCCAGTGCTGCTGTTTGCGCTATGTTCTCGATAATGCCTGCTTCGCAAAAGTAACCCTGTGCACAAAAAAGATTCGAGGGTTCGAGCTGCAACTGCGAAACGGTTTTTTTTGCATCGCTGTAAAGCAAAGTATCCACCATGACCATGGGCGGTTTTTGGGGGATCAGTTCAAGCAGTTCATCGTAATTTGCAAGCATCCTGGAATACACTTCATTTTCAAGCACCAAAAATAGGAAATCTGTAAAAGACTTGTGTCGCAAAAAACCGATTGGCCTTACGGCTCGTTTTTCCGTTTTATTTTTCCCCATTATTGCTTTACTTTGCCTTATGAATGAATCGCTTTTTCTGTTCGATGCCCCGCCTGTTTCGTACGCCATCGGTGAGGGGGCGCTGACCTATTCCCGGAAAATACTGGAACCGTTTAACGAGGCCGTCATCCTTGTGGATGAAAATACGGAAAAACACTGCCTGCAGGTTTTTCGCGAAAACTTACCTTCATTGAAAGTCAAAGGGGTGATCATCATCAACAGCGGTGAAGAAAATAAAAAACTGGAACAGGCCATCCACATCTGGAACGAAATGACCCGCCTGCAGGTTCACCGCGATTCACTCCTGATAAATCTGGGGGGCGGCGTGGTTTCCGATATTGGCGGATTTGCCGCTTCCACTTTTAAACGGGGAATTCAGTTCATCAACTACCCTACCACCCTGCTGGGCATGGTTGATGCGGCCATCGGAGGAGAAACAGGCATTGACTTCAGCGACCTCAAAAACCAGGTAGGTTTGTTTTCCGATCCCCATGCCGTCATCATCGACCCGGTTTTTCTGACTACCCTTGAGGACAAGCACTGGCAGTCGGGCTTTGCCGAGGTACTGAAGTACGGCCTCATCCTTGACCGTGAATTGTGGCGGATGATGTACGGCATGCATTTCAGGCAGATCAGCGACTGGAACAAAATCATCATCAAAGCTGCCAAAGATAAAATCGACATCGTCCGCAGCGACAACCTGGAAAAGGGCATCCGAAAAAACCTGAACTTCGGGCACACGGTGGGTCATGCCATTGAAAGCCGTTTCCTGAAATCGGGCAAACCCATCACCCATGGCAAGGCCATTGCCGCAGGCATGATTTGCGAAACCTGGCTTTCGTCGAAAGTATTTGCCCTGGAGTGCACACGACTGGAAGAAATCGTGAAAATGATCGATATTAACTTCAAACGCCTCGACATTGATGAGTCTGCCATACCCGAGTTACTTGAACTGATGAGCCACGATAAAAAAATCAGGGGTGGAAAGCTGCGGTTCAGCTTGTTGCGCAAGTTGGGCAAAGCCGTCCACGATGTTGAAGTTGACCCTGAACTGGTCAGGAAAAGCATTCAGTTTTACGTTGATCAGAAAAAATGCGATTAAAGTGGGCAGATTACTTTTGACCGGAAACACGGGAAAGATCAGGGGCGAGGTTTCTTTACCGGGCTCCAAAAGTATCAGCAATCGCTTGCTGGTCATGCAGGCCTTTTCCCAAAGCAAAGTACAATTCAATAATCTTTCCGACTCGGACGACACCCGCCTGCTTAAGTTTTACCTTGAACGAATTGCAAGTTGTGCCACATCTTCGCTTCCATTGGTAATTGATGCAGCCAATGCGGGCGCCCCCCTGCGTTTCCTGGCCGCCTACCTGTCCGTTAAAAAAGGATTGTGGCTGCTGACCGGAAATGAAAGAATGCGGAAAAGACCCGTGGAAGGCCTGGTTTTGGCCCTGCAGGAGTTGGGAGCGGATGTTGAGTATGCAGGAGAAAAAGGATTTCCACCCCTGCGGATTACAGGAAAACGGCTTGCCGGCGACAGTGTCGCCGTGGATGCCTCAGTCAGCAGCCAGTTTGTTTCGGCACTGATGCTGATCGCCCCTTACCTGAAAAAAGGATTGCACCTGCGACTGACGAAAAAGCCGGTTTCGTTTGCGTATATCGAAATGACCGCTAAATTAATGGCACAGCACGGGATAGTGACCGAGGCAAGTCAGGAAAGAGTGGAGGTGTTGCCCGGCGTTTACAAAATGGAAACCGTTACGGTTGAACCCGACTGGAGCGCTGCTTCTTACTGGTATCTGCTGGCGTCTCTTTCCGGAAGTACAGAAATTTTTCTGCCGGGACTTTTGTCTGACAGCATCCAGGGCGACCGGGTGGTTGCCAAAGTGTTTGATCAGCTTGGGGTAAGCACCCGCTATGAAAACGGCGGAATCCGGCTAAGCAACCGGCAGGATTTCCAGACTGCTTTTTCTTATGATTTTTCTTCCTGCCCCGACCTGGTTCCTGCCGTGATGGCCTGCTGTGCCGGCAAAGGCATCCGCGCCAGCTTGACAGGCATCGCTCATTTGCGCCACAAAGAATCGGACAGGATCGCATCCATGAAAACCGAACTGGAAAAAACGGGAGTTGTTGTAAAAGCCACAGCCCAAACGGTTGAGTTGATTCCTTCGGGAAAAGAATTGGAAAAAACCGGCTGCGTTTTTGATACGCACGGCGACCACCGCCTGGCGATGGCGCTGTCCCCCCTTATGCTAAAACTCAAAGAGGTACAAATAAACGATCCGGAGGTGGTGAGTAAATCTTACCCCCGGTTTTGGAAAGACCTGGAACGCCTGGGAATCGGGACAACAACTGTGTCGTAAGCTCACACTTATCCCAGGCTGTACCCTCCCTTTTAAAACTTCCTGCCATCCGGCCCTGCCGTGTCAGTCTGTTTTTATACCTTTGCGCCCTGACAAAGCGAACCCATGGAAGTTGATATTTTCATCCCCTGTTTTATCGACCAGCTGTACCCGCAAACCGGGTTCAACATGGTGAAACTGCTCGAAAAAGCGGGCGTCAGGGTGCATTACAACCCCGACCAAACCTGCTGCGGGCAGATTGCCTTCAACAGTGGGTTTTGGGATGAAGCCAAAAAGCTGGGCGAAAAATTCATCGGTGATTTTAACAACGGCCGCATCGTGGTGGGGCCTTCGGCATCGTGCATCGGATTTGTGAAGAACAATTACGACGAATTATTTTACAACACGGCTTTCCACAATGAATACAAACAACTGCAAAGAAACTTCTACGAGATTTCGGACTTTTTGGTAAACGTGATTAAAAAAACTGAATTCGGTTCGGTGTTCGAACACAAGATCACCTATCACGATTCCTGTGCCGCCTTGCGCGAGTACAAGTTAAAAGACGAACCGCGCCTCCTGCTAAGCAAGGTCAAAGGCCTGGAACTGATTGAGATGCAGGACACCGACGTTTGCTGTGGATTCGGAGGAACATTTGCCGTAAAATTCGAGCCTGTCTCGACCGCCATGGCCGAGCAAAAAGTCAGGAACGCGCTGGATACCGGCGCCGAATACATCGTTTCCACCGATTCGTCCTGCCTGATGCACCAGTACGGTTACATCAAAAAACACAAGCTCCCCCTGAAAGTAGCCCATCTGGTGGACGTACTTGCCTCGGGGCTGGAGTAAAAACATCCACTTTTTCCGGACAGCATATCAAAAACTTGCCTGCCTTTGGCATGATAAAATTTAGCCCGTCAAAAACCCAATTAAAAAAGATCGGGATTTTTTCTAAATTTGTAGTTTGCTTATCCCAAACAACACTTGAACATAACCGGCCGGGCATGCCTGGCTTTCGTTCATCATCAGACTGAGAATACCTGAGCCGGTTTTTTAGCCACCGGCCTCATACAAATACTTTGAGGCTGCCGTAACAAATTGGCAAAAAAAATCTGCCGCTCCAGTGTTTGATTAAAACAATGGAAAAAACTTAATTTTGAAACAAACAACGCAAGGGATTAGAAAAATAATGAAGCTGACACGTAAGAGAACTTCTTTTTATGGCGCCAAAAGTATCCTGCAGCCCCCTTGTTTCCATTGTGATTGCCACATTTAACCGGGCAAACCTGTTGCCCGAGACACTGGACTCTGTCGCAAACCAAAGCTATCAAAACTGGGAATGCATTCTTGCTGACGACGGGTCGACCGATAACACCATTGAGATCATCCGGCAGTACGTTCACAAAGATCCGCGATTCCGGTTTTACCACCGTACTAATGGCTACGAGAAGGGCCCTACGGGCGCATTTAACCTGGGCCTTGACAAATCCAAAGGCGACTTCATTCAATGGTTCGGTTCAGATGATTTGATGCACCCCGATATGCTACTTGAAAAAGTAAAGGCGTTTACCGGGCATCCCGGAGTAAAAAGCGTATTTAGCCAACTGGCTCTTTTTGAAAAAGAAGGGGTGATCACCGGACTAACCCGTTTCAGTCAGCCCTTTCAGCACCTTTACGAAAATGTCATTACCTGGAACATGCCCGTCTGGTCGTTGAGCCTCATGTTTTGCAACCGTTTTTTGAAACAACTGAACATCCGTTTCGATGAATCGTTGAAGCGTTTGGTCGATTACGATTTTCATTCCAGGATATTTATTCAGCATCCACACGAAACTTTCCTGCTAGACAAAACCCTCTGTTATGCAAGGAGAAACCACGAATGCTCAATCACTACCAGTTTTCACCAAAAAGAAAACATCATTGCACTGGAAAGGTCGGAAAGCGTCGTAGCTGAAAAAATCATCAACCTGCTGTTGGATGAAAACAGGCTCACCCCAAAACTTGAAAAGTTTTTTTACCGGCAACACCTAAGGTGTATTTCAAATCTGATACGCATGCATGACAACGAAGTAATTGAATCTTATAAGAAACTTGTTGAGGTTTACCTCTCACATCGCAGGAAATATGTAAAGCTTACCGGCTTTCGAGCCGGCTTCTTTTTAACGAAACTCTTTTCAACCCCTAATTTTTTTCTGATTTACAGTTTACCCCGGCCGCTTCAGTTTGTCCGGTTAAATGTAAGGCATGCTTACAAATTGCTTTTTGTCAGAGGCTACTTTTACGAACGGGCAAAACTCAGGCTTGGCAACCGAAAACAAGGGGTAAATCCCTCTCAGAGTTCGCCTCAGGGGGGACACTACTCAATCCAGCGCCATTTTTAGGTCCCTGATGTTTAAAGGTTTTGCGACGATGGTTTTGTTTTCGTCCAGCACGAAGATGGTGGGGGTTGCGGCGATGCCGTACTCCAGCACCACGGGGCCGTCCCAACCTTTTCCGGCGGCAATGTTGATCCAGTTGTAGTCCCCCTCAGCCACTGCTTTCTGCGCATCCTCGCTGAACTCATCCACCGAAATGCCTACAATCTGCAAACCGGAAGTGTTTAAAGGATCGTACATTTTTTTTATTTCGGGAAGTATTTCATCGCAATGCGGACACCAGCTCGCCCAGAAAACCAGCAGTGTTTTTTCGGCTTTGATCTCCGACAGCCTCACTTCTTCTCCGCTCAGCGTGGTAGCGGTGAAATCGGGAGCCGTTTTGCCGATGGCGAGCTTTTTGATGAGCTCCATTTTGTTTTCCAATTCGGCTTTGCGTTCGGTGTTCTCGCAAAACTGCTCCAACTGATTGTGGGTGGCCAGGTACTCCAGGCCTTTTTCAAAACCCACGGCTTCAAAACCATCCACCAAAAAAGCAACCACGAACTCGTAAACCTGTTGGTCAACCACGGCTTTTTCAAGGATGGTATCCACAGCCACTAGCAGGTTGTTTTCCATTTGTTCCTGCGTTTGATTGGGTTCCTGGTAAAGCGAAAGGTAGGCGATGATCTTTGATGTCAGGATGTTGCTGCGCATCAGCAGGGTGTCCGAAAAATCGGTTTTATCAAAATAATGGGTTTTTTGAAAGTCTTTTCGCTTGTTTTCAGGTTGTGTCGGGTCGGTCAGCAAGGGACTGTCAACCAGAATAAAATGCGCCGCAAGCGTATTGGGATTCTCCGTGGTCAGTACCTGCACGCGATCTTCAATTTCCTGTCCGAGCCTGTTGTACTCTTTCAAAATTTCCGTGTAAAACGGATCGTCGTCAGGGTACTGTTGCAAAAGGGGCTCCAGCAACTCCATTTTGTACTGGTTGTAAGTTTTCAGAAAAAGGTAATCGTAGTAAATCAGGTTCTCTACCGATTCGATGATCTGCACTGGAGAGTTGCCCGGCCCGCCGTACACAAAGCGGATGTTCTCGCCGTTCACGATCAGCTCAACCATTTGTGTTTTTCCGAAGACAACAGCATACAGGCCCGGTTCGGTGTTTTCGCCCAGGTCGAAGGTGAATGAACCCTGGTTGTCAGCAAAAGCCGTATCGACAATGCTTCGGTTCTGTCCCATGACACGCATCAGGTAAACATTTTCAGCATTCAGGCCGTTAATGGTGCCGTCAATTTTAAAATCCTGTGCTGCCATGAAAAAGGACCACAGTGTCAACGAAAAAATCATCAGGGATTTGAGCATAACAGCTAGGTTTTTTTGAAGCTGCAAAAATAAGCGATGCGATCCACATGGCAAAACGACCCAAAGCCCGGTTGGCCATCCAAATAATAAAACCGCTGTTTTGAAGTTAGTATTAACAGCAAGCTGTTCAAAAGAAAAATACCACGGAACCGGCATGCTGAATTAAGCATTATTTTTACGTTTTTTTTAACTGAAAAGAATTATGGTTACGGGAATTATCTTGCAAATCCAGGAAGCCGGCGGGTTGCTGGCGGGCACTTCGGGAGAAAAAGAGGTTACTTTGCCGATTCTTGACCTTGTCCTCAAAGGAGGCTGGATCATGGGAATCATCGGCGTGCTCTCCGTTATTGCGGTTTACATTTTTATCGAACGCTACTTCGTCATCGGCAGGGCAGCCAAAGAGGACAAGGGCTTTATGAACAACATCCGCAATTTCATCCACGACGGCAAACTGGAATCTGCCCGCGCACTCTGCGTGGCCAACAAATCGCCGATCGGACGGATGATCGACAAAGGGCTGTCGCGCATCGGCAAACCGCTGAACGACATCAACACCGCCATCGAAAACGTGGGCAAGCTGGAAGTGTCGAAACTGGAGAAAAACGTTGCCGGGCTGGCAACCATCGCCGGTGCGGCGCCCATGCTGGGTTTTCTCGGTACGGTCATCGGGATGATCCGTGCCTTCTACGACATGTCCATGGCCGGAAACAACATCAACATCGAGCTGCTTTCGCGCGGCATTTACCAGGCTATGATCACCACCGTGGGCGGACTGGTGGTGGGTATCACCGCCTACATTTTTTACAACATCCTGGTGGCCCGTATCCAGAAAGTGGTTTACAAGCTGGAAATCACCGCCACCGAGTTCATGGACGTGTTGCATGAGCCTGCAAAATAATTCACACCAAAGCATCAAAAACTGCTAAAGAAAAAAGAATTATGGCCATTCAAATGCGAAACAAACGCGACACCCAGTTCAGCATGGCTTCCATGTCGGACATGGTGTTTCTGCTGTTGATTTTTTTCATGCTGACTTCCACACTTGTCGCACCCAACGCCATCAAACTGCTGCTGCCCACCAGCGAAAGCAAAACCATGTCGAAACAAACGGTAACGGTTTACATCAACAAGGCAAGAAACATTTACGTGGACGAAAGAAGGGTTGACCCGGCCAACCTGGAAAATGTTTTGTACGGGCTGATCAGCAACGAGCGCGAGGCATCCGTGGTTTTGCGTGCCGACAAAACAGCACCCGTGCAGGACATCGTCGTGGTCATTGATGCGGTAAACGGCATCAACAACAAACACGGCACAAAACACAAGGTGATCCTGGCCACCAAACCGCCAAGGTAAGACTAAGCTGATAAAAAATTATTCACGCATTCAAAATTGAGTAAACTGAAAGAAATACTGACTGACAAAGACCGCAGGAGGGGACTGATCGGCACCATCTTGGTACACCTTGTGCTGTTGGTTGCGCTTGTATTTCTGGCCCTGCGCACACCGCTTCCCCTGCCGGGCGAAGAGGGTGTTGAAGTGAACCTGGGTTACGACGAAACCGGTTCGGGTGCGGTGCAAAGCGAAACACCGCCGCCGCAGGCGGAGCCCACGCCCCCACCACCGAAACCACAGCCGAAAACCGTTGAACCGGAACCGGTACCGCAACAGGAGGAAAACCTGACCCAGGAGGTGGAAGAAGCACCCGCCATTGAAGAAAAGCAGGAGGAAGAACCTCCCGAAGAGATCATCGAAGAACCCGAAGAAGTAAAAGAGGAGCCCGTGAAAGAAGAGTTGATTGAAGAAGAACCCGAGGAAGAACCCGTTGAT
>JAJRWG010000016.1 GCA_024276895.1 Bacteroidota bacterium | reverse complement strand
TCTGCCCGCTGTTCAAGTTCAGGTTCCGGGGATTCATCAAAAAACACACTGAAATGCCGGACATAATTTCGCGCCGTATCCAGAACGGTAAATGCACTGTCATAATTTTTTCGCTCCAGCCAGGCATCCACACTATCCATTTTCGCTGAAAAAAGGCCGTGGTGGGCCAGGTGCATCAAAGAATCTATCCCGGGGCATCCCGGCTTCAGCATCCTGCAATTGCGAATATCTCTGGCCTGGTTCAGCAACACCAGCGCTCGTTCATAATTGCCATTGGCAAGCAGTTCGCCCGCGAGTATGGTCTGTTGGCCGGTAAACTGCAAAAAACGCGGCCTGCTGGTTGTGTCTGTGAGTTTCGCACCCCCGTTTTCCCCGAAAACCTTCCGCGCCTTCCGGTAATACTTATCGGCCATCGCGAACTGACCGGCACGGTATGCAATAACCGAAACTTTCAGGTAGGAGGTCAGAATGCCGTCAAGCGAATTCACATAAAGACCTGCAAAAGTGTCTGGCACAACCACATTGTCAAACCACTGTGCGAGCAGGATTGCATTTTTCAGCATTTGCAGGGCAGCGACAAACTGCTTGTTAATGAGCAGGTCATCCGACAGGTCCACAAAACCGTCGTACAGTTGCTGGTTAGTGGATACCTGGCCATTCCGGTTGAAAAGGTCGTAATAAGCAGCGATTTCTTCAATTCTTCCTTTTTCGTCTGACGTGGAGTCAATCCGGGCCATTTCTTCAAAACCGCTCGCCAGATAGGGTTGCAATTGGCGCGCCCTTTCAAGGAAATGCCCGGAGATCATCACAAAAGCCTTGCTGTAATCGCCTTTACCGGTGGTAGCGGTTTTTTTACCGGCTTTCAGGATTTTACGCGAAAGTGTAGCTGCCCGCTTTTCCATCCGCCGGGCATTGCCATAAAGACTGAGGAAATCCTCCGGGTCGGACTTATTGAGGGACAATTGTTTAGCAAAATCATATTTTAGGATGTAGCTGTTCGCCCTGCTGATGCGATGCCAGGCAATAAAAGTGGCTGCTTCTCCTCCCTTCCGGCCCGGCGACAAGTTCTCGAATTCCCCGTCGAGCTCTCTAAGCACCTGACTGTAAGCATAATACATATTGATCAGGTTGGTCAGCCTGGTGAAGGCCTGCTCAGACGCCCTGCTGTAACACACACTTTCAATGGTCAGTCCCGCGGAAAGCGATGAAGCCTCTGCGGGAACATCAAAGTGAAGCAGTGCTGTTTGAATGCCTGTTGCCGGAATGTGTACCGGCAGACAAGTGATGGTGTCACCTTGATTCATCAAACAGAATGTGCCTTCAAAGAAGTCCGGGTACAACAGGCTGTCGATACCAAAATCGCGAAACCTGGTATGGCCGCCAAGGGTTTTGTTCAGTGCCTTTAATTCCAATACGATAAGCTCATTCTTTGCTTTCCGTACCTGCACCAGAACATTCGAGTGCAATTCCAGTTGCAACTGACTCAGACTGATACCATTGCTTATTGCCAGTGAATTGAGGATCTGCCTGCCCGGACTTTCCTTAGGAAGCGGTCTGGCCGTGATGGGATATGAAAGCCCGATGACAGTACGCAGCAACTCCTGCCCTTTAGTGGCGCTTGCCATTAACAGGAATAAAAAACTAAAAAAGAATAGAATTTTTTTCTGCACCGCTTACTTTGCTATCTGATGGCAAAAGTACGTTTTTCGCCCGTGGTGCATGCAAAAACTTGTAAACAGAAGGTTCTTGAAAACCTTGTCAGGACCCACAAAGAAACCTCCCTGCCGTTAAGCAAAGAGGTTTAAAATCAGGTGCCCAAGAAAGGACTCGAACCTTCACGACCGTGCGGTCACTACACCCTGAATGTAGCGCGTCTACCAATTCCGCCACTTGGGCTATTATTGAGTTTGAAGTTTACAGTTTCCTGTTTGATGTTAGTTCTTCCAACTTGAAACTTTGGACTTTAAACTTCAAACTTCATCGTGCCCAGAACAAGAATCGAACTTGCACTCCCTAGCGGGAACATGGCCCTCAACCATGCGCGTCTACCATTTCCGCCATCTGGGCTTAAAGCGGGTGCAAAAATAATATTATTTCGTTGTTGCAGCTAAAAATTTTTTTGAAATATTTTGATGCAAATCCGCAGCCCACCAAACGTAACCGTCTTTCTTCTAAAGGATGGTCAACATCCCGGATAAAGACGTTCTCAAAACGACTCGGCTGGTTTTTACTCATTCCCGGTCAAACAAGAGCCATTTTAAGCCGTATGAAGTCACCCGGTTTGGTGATTAATGTTTTTCCCGGCATGCATGAATATCCCGAAAATCAACGTACATTTACACAAAAAATATCCGAAACAGTTGGTTGTTAGACGGGTTGCCGTCAAAGCCAATTTTGAATGAAACAAATTACCACAGAAAAATAATAATGGAAGAAAACAAGAAGTTCTACTCACAAAGAGCAATTTCAATTACAACTTTTTTTGGAGGACCTTTAGCCGCCGGAATATTAATGAGACAAAACTTTTTAAATATCGGAAAAGAAAAGCAAGCTACAAATTCTTTATTCCTTGGTATTATTTCGACAGTATTGATTTTTTCCAGCTTTTTTGTGTTGCCAGATCATATAAACGAGAGAATCCCCGATGCAATAATTCCTGCCATTTACACCATAATCATTTTCTGGATTGTTGAAACAACACAAGGGCCGGTTTTAAAAATCCATAAAGAAAACAATGGAGAATTTTATTCCGCATGGAAAGCAGCTAAAATCGGAGCAATATCCATGATAGCGATTTTATTTTCCATTTTCTCAGTTGCATTTATCTCAGGTGACTTGTCGAAAACTGAGCCTGGCTTTGACGCCGAATTCTATACCGAAGGAATTAACACTTTCTTTGAAAATGAAACTGTTTCTTTAAAAGTTCTTCAATCATTTAACACAGACGATATTAACTATTTAACAAAAGAAATAAACAAAAGCATTGTTCTCTGGAAAGAAAACAAAACAATCATTGAAAAGATAATTAAAATTGAAAATTTGCCAGTTGAATTATCAGTTCAAATGGAGATACTTAAAGAATACAGTGACTTGAGGATTGAACATTTTGAGTTGATCTTAAAGTCTTTAAATGAAGGCACTGACAAATATGCTAAACAGATTCAAAACATCGGACTGAAAATTGAAAAAAATTAAAGAGTTATAATAAAAAACCGCTCAACGGTGTTTGCAGTGCAAATGCTTTTATTTACATCCGTAATACATCTTAAAAAAGCAAGCATTCCAACACAGGCAGTGAGAATACAAAATCAAACCCCCTCCCCGCAGCGCTGCACAAAACGAGGAGGGGACATTTTACAACACCCCCCATCTCCCCGCTTTTTCTTACTTTTAGTCCCGCAAAAAATTACAAGCCATGTTCACTGAAAAAGACCTCCGGCAAATTGAGAATAAAGGCATAACGCTTGAAACCGTCAAGCGGCAAATTGAAAATTTCAAACGCGGATTTCCGGCGGTGCAACTGCACGCACCGGCAACACCCGGCAACGGGATCAGGTGCTTCACGGAGGAGGAAGCCGAAGAACTGCGCAATTTTTTTGATGACAATTTTGAAGATTATGAGATCCTTAAATTCGTTCCTGCTTCGGGAGCCGCCAGCCGGATGTTCAAAACCCTTTTCGAGTTCATGGAAAGCTGGCAGGGCACTGACAAAGACCTTGCAAACTACCGGAACGACAAGAGTTTCAACTCACCTTACAATTTCTTCAAGAACATCCGCCGGTTTGCTTTTTACAACAAGCTCAACGAATCGCTTTCGGCCAAGGGCCTTGATCTCGAAACCCTCATCAGGAACAACGACCTTTTGCCCGTGCTGAACACCTTCCTCACCGAAACAGGCCTGGGTTACGCCCAACTGCCCAAGGGCTTGTTGCTGTTTCACGACTATCCCGACGGCCCGCGACTGGCCGTTGAAGAGCACCTGGTGGAAGCGGCACGCTACGCCACCGACAAAAACAAAACGGCACGCATGCACCTGACCGTTTCACCCGAACACAGGCAAAGGTTCGAGCAGGCCGTCGCCCAAAAAAAGAAAAAATACGAGCAGGCATACGGCGTCAATTACCGGGTCAGTTTCTCGGAACAAAAACCGTCAACCGATACCCTGGCTGTTGACCCCGGAAACAATCCTTTCAGGAAAGACGACGGCACACTACTTTTCAGGCCCGGCGGCCATGGCGCGCTGATCGAAAACCTCAACGATCTGAAAGGCGAGATCATTTTCATCAAAAATATTGACAACATCGTTCCCGACAGGCTGCGCCAACCGACATACCTCTACAAGAAAGTCATCGGAGGACTTTTGTTCCGGCTTCAGGAAAGATGCTTCGATGCGCTGGAGGCCCTGGAAGACGGCAACCCGGATGATGCCGAACTGGAAAACATCAGGGAAATGGCAGCCCGCGAACTGAACATCCACATCCCCGCGGCTTACGAGGGTTACGAAAAAATGGAAAAAATCGATTTCCTCTACAACCGTCTTAACCGCCCCATGCGTGTTTGCGGCATGGTGAAAAACGAGGGCGAACCCGGTGGCGGGCCTTTCTGGGTTGTGGACAAAAACGAGGATGTTTCCCTGCAAATCGTCGAAGCGGCACAAATGGACATGAACGATCCCCACACACGAGAGATGGTTGAAAAGTCAACCCATTTCAATCCGGTGGACCTGGTGTGTGGTGTGCGAAACCACAAAGGCGAACCGTTTAATCTGCCGGATTTCGTTGACCCCGACACGGGCCTGATCTCCAACAAATCGCTCAATGGCAGGGACCTGAAAGCCCAGGAACTGCCCGGACTGTGGAACGGCGCCATGGCCGACTGGATCACGGTGTTCGTGGAAACCCCACTCATTACTTTTAATCCGGTTAAAACCGTCAATGACCTGCTCAGGCCCCAACACCAGGCCGGGTAAGCCTAAAGCCGCTGGTACTCAAAGGTAGGGTAACCTTTCTCGCCCGTTTCCTTGTGGTAAAAGCCCGTGAAATGCAGTTTGTAAAAAATGCCCTTCCGGGTTAAAATTAGATAATTGTAATTGGGCTTGGCCTTGTAGTAGTAATCGCCCCCGTTGATGTCGCCGAACAACTCCTTCCATTCGTAACCGATGGCATCCTGACTGGTTGAGAAATCCAGAAAAAGCACATCCTCAAGCACGATGTCGGCAAAGTTCATGGTCGAATCAAAGGCAACCCGTGTGCCGGGGTTGGTCAGCGTACCCGTAACCAGATAGGGGTAGGCATCACCCTCGTCGGTGAAAAGCAGTGTGGTGTACTGGGTGAAGATCAGGTCCCATTCGCTCTTTTCGGGTTCAAGTTGTACCACCTTCCCGCCGTCCTCAAAACTGAATTGTACAAAATTGTAGCCCGGTATTTTTTCGATGACAAAATCCCGTTGCTGTGAGTTGTCCATGTTTGCCCATGTAAAGTGATAGCTGCCGTTTACCAGTTTGACGAACTTCACCTTTTTCAGCCCCAGAACGAAGCCTGCCGCATTGATACCACGGTCAATCACCCATACTTTGTCCTGAAACGTGGTATCCGTCCCGTTGATGGAAATCCAGTCGCGCAAAGCTGTTGAATCGGGGTTTCCGTCCGATTTATCAAATTTCCACACCAGTCCGGAAGTGTCCGTTACCTGTTCCAATGCAGTAGGCTGTGTCAGGGCTGCCTTCATGAAAGTAGCCGAATTCAGACGGATAATAAATCCGCTGTCGGCAGCAGAAAAGGACAAGTCAAAGTCATTTTTCAAATTCACGGAAACCTGTTCCCCTGCGGACAAATTAAAATAAACCTGGTTCACGTAATACTGGGTCAGCGGGATGACCTCCTCAACCACATCGCCTTTGTCGTGGGGCGGGATGGGATCATCCTCTTTAAAACAGGAAGACAGGGCCATCGCAAGGAATACCAGCATGATGGTGTTTTTTAGCATGGCTTATTTGATAAAGTTAAACTGAACTTTTATAAAAAACGTTTTCCCCCAGTTTACCGGTACGGAGCTGCCACCGCCGCCGGTGTGCGTACCGCCGCCGGATGCGCCTGTACGAGTCACATTAGTTACGTCAAACAAGTTCTTCCCGCCGAGCTGTACGTTGACCCGCCTTTTCCAGAACCAACGGCTCACATTGATGTCCAGACTGTTGTAAGGGGCGGTTTCGGAAATCACCGATTCGTCCTCGGAAACAAGAAGCAGCTCGGGATAGAGTCCGTTGTATTTGTAAAACACCGAAAAATTAAGGTCGGTTTTGCGCCACCAGTAGTTGGCCTGCAGCGTAACATCGGTGGTGTAGATGAATTCCGGATCCAGATCGGCGCCTGCAATGTACTGCTTACGTCCTGTGACACCCAAACCCAACACCAACCTCAGCCAGGGATAAATCCTGTTGTTGAAATTCAGATCGAAGCCGTGGGTGTAGTACTCGTCAACATTGATGTAGGTGTAGAAAAGGTCGTCAACATTTACGTTCACAAGAGATATCTTATTGTTGATGTGGTTGTAAAACAAACCCAGGTCGATACCCCAGTTGTAGGCCGCCGGGCTGTTCGGCTTGTAGTTGATGGCCAGGTTCACGTTCAGCGACGTTTCGGCTTCCAGGTTGGGATTGCCCTGGATGTTGTGGTTGATGTCCACAAAATCAAGGTAAAGTTCCTTGAGGGATGGCGACCTGAAACCCCTGGCCAGCGATGTGCGCACAGCCAGTTCCTCGATGATGTTCCATTTTACATTCAGCGAATAAACCAGTGGTGCTTTGTAATTGGTGTTGTAAATGGCACGCAGGCCTGGCTGAATACTCAACTGGGGCAAAGGTTCGATGATGAGGTTCAAAAAAGCTGCGTAATCGCCTAACTGCTGCTCGTTGTCAGCAATGCGTTTGCCGTAGCCCGTTTCGCGGTTCAAATCAATGCCAAGCTGGTATTTGAATTTTTCGCTTTTCAAATAATTGTTGAAGTCGGCGCGCAGCATGATGTTGTCGAAACGAGTCGTATCCTGTTTGTCGGCATCCGGAACCAGGATCTGTTCCAGATTTGTCAGGTCTTTAAGGTAGGTGTTCTTCAAACGTCCGTAAAAAGAATAAGCTGTCAGGACATTGATCATGGCACGATCGAGTACTCTCTGGTTGACTTCACCCCTGATTTGCCAGCGTGTTGTGTAAAAATATTTGTCAAAAGCCTTGTCCCAGTTAAACACTTCCAGCGGATTGCCCTTGTCGCGAATTTCCTCGTAAAAGTAATTCCCGCCAATTTTATATTTGCCGTTGTCTGTCTTGAACAGATAGGTGCCGTCCAGGTCGTATTGCAATTTCGGTTTCCATTGCTGGTAGCGGCTTGTGTCCACGGGATCGAAGCCGTCGAAAAAGTTGCGCCCGCTGTTAATGGAGATGCTGTTTCTTTTCCATGCGTAGGAACCGCCCAGCGAAAAGTTGTACTGCCCCACCGACTCGTAGTACGCATCGCCGGTAACGGAAAGCTTTTGCCGGTCAGGATCTTTGGTGATGATGTTGATGACACCTGCCAGTGCATTGCTGCCGTAAACCACCGACATGGGCCCCTGGATCACTTCAATGTGGTCAATGTTCTGAAGGTTCAACTGCTGCAGATCAATGTTTCCGTTTTGCCTGCCGATAACGGGCACACCGTCCACCAGAAACTTAATATGTTCGCCCTGCAGGCCCTGCATGGTAATGGACGAACCCAGGGCATTGTCGTGGGTGCTGCGGATGTTCAGTTCGCCCGCAAGCACTTCGTTGAGGTTGACAGCAGCCCGGTTTTCCACCGTCTGCTTGCCGAGGACTTTGATGTTGTAGATGGATTTGTCAACCGTTTCGGGCCTGAACTGGGCCGTAATGACCACCTCGTCAACCTGGTAAACAGCCGGCACCATTTCAAACACCCTTGTTTCGCCCGGACGAATGGTGTCAACAAGACGCTTGTAGCCCACAAAAGTTGCGGTAATCTTTGCAGCCGTGGTAAGTTCAAAACTAAGCCGGCCGTCAATATCGGTAATGTGGCCCTGTTCAACCCCCGTACCCTTCCCGATGTCTTCAATCAGGACATGCGCAAAAGCAACGGGCTCCTTGTTGATCTGGTCAACGAGGGTAATATGCACCTGCTGGGCCGAAACAGTTGTGCCGGCCAGCAGCATGCACAAAGTCATCACAATATGAAGACCGGGATTTTTCAAGCTAACGGATAATCAATTTTTGCGAGGATGCATAGTTGTCTCCCGTCACCAAAACAATGTAAATGCCTGCAGGCATATCTGGGCCCGACAGTTTGAAACCGCCATTCAACTGCGAACCGCTAAGGTTCTCCGAATAAATCTGGCGGCCCGACTGGTCCATGATGCGTACTGCATAGTTACCGTCCAGGGCAACAGGTGCTTTGATGCTGATATCTCCGAATGAAGGGTTCGGGTAAATATCGAATGTATTTTCCGGCACTTCTTTTTCCTCAACAGCCGACAGGGAAACCAACCATTTGTCAAGAACAAAAACACCGGTCATTGAACCTTCCCAATCAATGAACTGCAACTTATAGATGTCGCTGTTGAAGGTTTTTACAAAGTAATAATTGGAGTCTTCGACAACCCACTCGAACGAACCCATGTCAAATGTTTTCCAGTCGTATCCAATGGCATTCTTCGTGGAATCGAAATTCCCGGGGAACCAATCGTTGAAATCGGGTGCAACAGGATAGAAATTCTTGCAGAAGACTTCTGCATTGCTGGTGGCACCGGTTACCAGGTAAGGGGAAAAATCACCTTCATTGGTTTCCACCATATCGATGTACTTGGTGAACAGAATATCCCAGTCCTCTTTGGCAGGTTCTCTGTCAACCGTTTCGTTATTTTCAAGTGAATAATAAACAAAGTACTTGCTTTCGTAAGGTTCCACTTCCAGTTCAACCATCTGCTCATTGCCTCCGTCCAGGTCGGCATAAACAAATTTGTAGATGTTCTACACCGATTTCTTCACAATGATTCTCAATTTTTTCATGCCTGAAGGTGTGGCAATAACAAAGAGCGAGTCACCGTAAACATAGTGATCCACCGAATTGTACACCCCCCAGCCATAGTCGGGATGACCGCTAGCGTGGGCATTAAACGCGCCCTCTTCCCAGGACTCCGGCGAGTTGTGCATGGGACTCCAGGAAGCCATGCCGCTGGTGTCAATAGCCGACCAGGCGCTTGTATCGCCGTTGGGGTAACTAAACAACTGTACACCATTGCCTTCGTTAACAATGATTCCGGCGCTGAAGCGGGGTGTGTAAAATGCAATGTCCCAGTCGCCCCTGGCAACTTTGGAAACTTCCCCGTTGTCAAAACTGTAATAAATGTCGTCGGCATAACCCGGACCCATCACAAGGGTGTCACGGACAACCACATCCTGTGCGTACAACATTGAAGTTGCAAGCATTAAAAATGCCATAAGCATCTGATTGATCGTAATCTTTTTCATAACTAAACGATTTGTAAATTAATTTTAAAAATAAACTCACTATCCCCGGGTTAACTGTGTTTCAAAGGCACAGTCCGGCCTTGGGGGGAAACTATTAAACGATGATTGAATTACAATGAAGGAGGCCCCCTGGGCGGGTCAGGCAGGGGTGCATACTGCAGGATGAAAACGGTGAGGCTCCGGTCGTAAGTAAAAGCATATCCCGCATGTACACGGTTTGAAGTATAATCCAGTTCAGGTATAAATTCAGTATGAAACTGATCTTTAACTTTATCCGGTTTATGTGACTTGTGAATCTTGGTTTTGTTGGGGGAATGGTCGGTTTTTGCATAAGGCATCTCCAGACCAAAAGGATTGAAACCGTAAATGGCTTTTTGATGCAAGGTGATCAAGTCGCCCATGACCAGCCAGAAAAATGCAAAAGCCATCAGATGGAATACCCATTTATTGCTTACGATGTATCGATCCTGCATCCTCATCTTGATCTTGAGCTGCAAAATTAGTTGTTTTTCAGAATTACAACCCTTAGAAACAGTATAAATTGGCCAGTTTATACTTGTTCTTTTCATTTTTAGCAGGTCGTCCGCTGCGGGCCGGATTTATTATGAGTGGAAAGTTTTGACCCGCACGAACTGTTTTCCGGTGAAATCGAAAGTTATCAATTTGGCTGCTGCACTTGACAAGCGTGAAAGATTTCACTAATTTAGCACTGAAATTTTTGATCCTTAACAGGAAAACGGTTTCCACGGCGCAGAACTTAACATGTGCCAGGCAGCCTAAAACATTGATGTTCAGTTTAACAAAAAAAGCAAAAAAATGAATCAGCTATTCAAAGACATTGTGTACTGGGCACCTCGTTCATTTGGTGTTTTGTATGGTGTGTTCATCAGCCTTTTTGCACTGGATGCATTCAACGAAGCAGTTGGCTTTTGGGACACCTTGCTGGCGCTGCTCACCCATCTGATCCCTGTAGCAGCCATTGCCATTGCCTTGTATTTCTCATGGAAACGGGAGTGGCTCGGCGGATTGCTCTTCAACCTGTACGGGATACTGTACATTGTAGTGGCATGGGGGCGGTTTCCGACCTTGACTTATCTGGTCGTTTCTGGCCCGCTCTTCCTCATTGGCATTTTGTTCCTCATCGGATGGTTTTACAAAAACGACATCCGCACTATCGCCTGACAGTTGCAATGCAGGTGGCAGAATTACGTTTAAATCTTAACTTTGCAAGCTGTTTCAGAAAACAGAGGCCATGCCGGGAAAACCAGAGATTTGCAGAGGTATTTTAATTGAGGAGCTTGTAGAGAACTACCCTTTTTCGGTACGCTACCTGATGGAAAAAGGTATTCGTTGCATCATGTGTGGCGAACCCATTTGGGGTACGCTCGAAGAAGCTGCCAGGGAGAAAAACTTCGATGATGAGCAAATAGACAGGTTCATCCGGGAAATGAAAGACATTGCAGGGAAAGCAGATGTGCAGCCGAAAGGCGCTGCCTGAACCGAAGTGAAAAAAAGGAGTGATTAACCGGTCAAGGAGCCAGTCGGCTTTTGCGCCAGCCGGCACCATCACTCTGGTAAACGATACGGTCGTGAAGCCGGTTTTGCCCACCCTGCCAGAATTCAAACAAGTCGGGTTTCAACTGGTAACCACCCCACCAGTCAGGCCGTTTCAAT
>JAJRWG010000211.1 GCA_024276895.1 Bacteroidota bacterium | reverse complement strand
CTGAAATCGGAAGTGCCTTCGCCCTTTATCCTTTTATCAATTTCCCACTGGTAAAAGACAAAAACCAAAGCCTGAACTTCAGGCTGGGCCTGGGTGTGGGTTACCTGACCAAGCGTTTCGACAGGCTTGGCAACTACAAGAATTTCGCCATCGGTTCGCACTTCAATGTTGCCGGAAGCCTTTTTTTCGAGTACCGCCGGCGATGGGGTAAAATGCTGAACGTTTCTGTCGGCATTGGCTTAACCCATTTTTCAAACGGCGCCATCAAAACACCCAACTTCGGGCTGAACATCCTGACGGCCAACCTGGGCATCAGTTTCTTTTTCGCCCGTCCGAACCCGGAGGGAAGCACCAAAATATTACCCGAGCTTTACCCCTTCGAATTTGACGGAAGACGTAAGCTGGAGGTGAACTTTTCCCTGGCAATCGGTACCAGGGACATGTCGCAGGAGTTGGGCGAACGTTTTATGGTGTACGCCGCCTACGTCAATCTGATGAAGCGGGTTTCGTATAAAAGCAAGGTCGGCATCGGGCTCGATATGGCCTATGATGCTTCTGACAAAGCGATTCTGGCATGGCGCGGCGATCCGGTGGACAACGACTGGCAGGTGCTTCGGCCCGGCGTCAGCCTGGCTTACGAACTGGTGATGTCGCGGCTTTCATTTCTGTTTAATTACGGTTTCCACCTGGCAGGCAAGGAACGGAAAGACGGCGACATGTATCAGCGGCTGACCCTGAAATTCCTGGTCAGTAAAAATATCTTTGCCAACATTGTGCTGAGTTCACATTTTGGCAAGGCCGAATACATTGTTTTCGGGCTGGGCTACAAACTGGATTTTATTTACAGTAAAAAAATCAAACACTGATGCACCGGATCTGGATTATTTTGTTGGTTTTTGCAGGGCTTTTGCAGAGTTGTCAGAAGAGTCCGCTTGCCGATTGTTTCAAGAGTACGGGCAACATTGTCACCGAAGAAAGACAGGTGGCAAACTTTAACCGGATACTTTTGCGACACAATGTGAACCTACACCTCCGTCAGGCTTTGCAAAATAAGATCACCGTGAGTGCAGGCAGCAACATGATGGAGAAGATCGGTACCGCGGTGAACGATGACGGCCAGCTTGAGATCAGAAACGACAACAGTTGCAACTGGGTGCGCAGTTACGACAAACCCATTGATGTTTACGTTGATTTCGTGAAGCTGGATTCCATTGAGTACCGTTCAAGCGGAGATATCACCGGCGATGGTGTGCTGGTTTTCGACACTTTGAAAATAGATGTGCTGGAAGGTTCCGGAAAGATTGAACTGGAGGTGATGGCAACTGTTGTATTTTGCGGACTGACTTACGGAACGGCAGACATCGTTTTGAAAGGAAACAGTGACGTCAGTTATTTGTACAGTGCCGGCTTCGGGCTTGTTGACACCCGCAACCTCAGTAGTAAATTTGTTTACGTGAACAACAAAAGCAGCAACAATTTGTACCTTCGCGCCACGATCGAACTGGGTGCAACCATCGAAAACATAGGTAATATTTACTATGCAGGCAACCCACCCGACATCCTCCTGGTTAAAAAAGGGAGCGGCGAATTGATAAAACTTGAAAACTGATTTTGTTTAACCTGAAAAAAAATGCGGTAAAAGTTTCGCTGCTACTCACGGCAATTATTTTGGTGTGGGTAAGTGCCAACCTGAAATGGGGAGACGAGCGCTGGAACAACATCATCGGCGTTGACGGCAACGGTTACTATGCTTACCTGCCTGCTGTTTTTATCTACCATGATTTGTCTTTCAGCTTTTATGACGAACTCCGTAAAGACAGCTCCCGGACGGACCTGTCCTACAATTACCGGACGAAACACAAGGGAAAAACCGTCAACAGGTACTTTGCAGGAACGGCATTGGCCCAAATGCCTTTTTTTTTTATGGGACATTTTGCCAATCTGCTTACCGGCAATCCCCTGGATGGTTATTCGGTTTATTACCTGATTTTTATTCAGGTGGCAACCTTGTTTTATGCCTTACTCGGACAATTCCTGCTTGTGCTTATTTTACGCCGCTTCGGACTTTCCGGGACGGTAATTGCCATTGTGGTTTTCGCGGCGGTTTTCGGCACAAGTCTTTTCCATTACGTGGTTGACGAACCCTCCATGTCGCACGTTTATTCTTTTGCATTTGTCAACCTCTTCGTTCTGGCTTTTCTCGATTACTTTAAAAAACCGGATTTCCGTTTGGTGCTTTTGGGCATGTTTGCCTTCGGGATGGTGGTGCTCATCAGGCCGGTGAACGGACTGTTGGTATTAAGCCTTCCATTTTTGGCGGGTGATGCAAAAACCTTTAGGAAGGGGATGCATTTTTTCTTCAGAAAGCCGCTTCCGGCTTTGTTGTCCGTTTTGCCTGCAGTGCTGTTGGCATCGGTACAATTAGTGATTTACAAAATCCAGACGGGTGACTTTCTGGTGTATTCCTACGGAAAATTAACCCTTGATCTGACCGATGCCCGGTTATGGAAGTTCCTGTTTTCGTATCGCAAAGGTTTGTTCGTGTACACACCCCTGCTTTTTGTTTCGCTTTTCGGAAGCAAATATTTTTTCAAAAAAAGCCGCTTTCAGTTTATGACCTGGGGTGCTTTTCTTTTCGTGGTTGTTTACGTGCTGTCCTCGTGGTGGCAGTGGTACTACGGCGGCAGTTTCGGTTCCAGGGTGATGATCGATTACTACGTCTTTTTTACCATCCCGCTGGGCTTGCTTCTTGAAAAAAGCCGTTACCGGAAAGCTTTTGCCGCATGGGTGTTCCTGCTTATTCTCGTGTGCCAAATCCAGACCTACCAGTACCGGTATGGGTATTTACACTGGTCGGACATGAATAAGGAAAGGTACTGGGACAACTTTCTTCGCGTGGACAAAGTACTGAACGATGCAAAGAAAGAATGGTGATGCAGGAGTCAGCAGGTACTGGAAACACCCGTAATTGATGGTACTCATGCCAAATTCTACCTTCAGCGGATAACTGCCTGCTTTTTCATAATTCAAATGTTTGACACGCGCAGCGCCAATGACGGCGAAGCCAAATGACCATTGCTTAAGGCGCGTAGCGCCAATGACGGCAAAGCCAAATGAATCCCCCCTCAGTACGCCCTGGCAAAAACAACCCGGCCTGTTGACGGCTCGTCCGAATAAACACACTTTCCGGCTTCCGCTTTCCCGTCGATGGGAATCAGCCGGATGGTAGCTTTGGTTTCGTCTTTTATTTTTTGCTCGGTTTCGGCCGTGCCGTCCCAGTGGGCATAAACAAACCCACCCTGTTCAATTCTTTCTTTAAAGGCCTCCCAGTTGTCCACGTAAAAAGTGTTGTTGTCTCTGAAAGTAAAGGCTTTCTGGTAAATGTTGTCCTGTATTTTTTCCAGCAGGTTGACAAGCTTCTCTGCAATGTCGGCCATTTGCAGAATTTCCTTTTCCAGGGTGTCGCGCCGGGCAACTTCCACGGTTCCGTTTTCCAGGTCGCGCGGGCCGATGGCCAGGCGGACAGGCACGCCTTTGAGTTCCCATTCCGAGAATTTAAAGCCTGGCTTCCTAGTGTCACGATTGTCGTATTTAACCGAAATGCCTTTTGCTTTGAGTTCCTGCATGATGCCTTTGACTTTCTCGCTGATGGCATCCAGTTGACCGGTGTTTTTGTAGATGGGTACAATCACTACCTGTATGGGTGCCAGTCTGGGAGGAAGCACCAGCCCGTTGTTGTCGGAATGCGACATGATCAGGGCTCCGATCAGTCGTGTGGACACACCCCATGAAGTAGCCCAAACGTATTCCAGTTTGTTTTCACGGCTTAAAAACTGCACCTCGAAGGCTTTGGCGAAGTTCTGCCCCAGAAAATGCGAAGTACCAGCCTGCAAGGCTTTTCCATCCTGCATCAGGGACTCGATACAGTAAGTTTCGATAGCGCCGGCAAAGCGTTCGTTTGGCGATTTCACTCCTTTCAGCACGGGCATGCCCATCCATTTTTCGGCAAAATCGGCATAAATCTTCAGGATGAGTTCCGCTTCTTTAACCGCTTCTTCTCTGGTTTCGTGGGCTGTGTGGCCTTCCTGCCACAGGAATTCGGCGGTACGCAAAAACAGGCGGGTACGCATTTCCCAACGCACTACATTGGCCCACTGGTTGATGAGCAGAGGTAAATCGCGATACGACTGGATCCAGTTTCTGTAGGAATCCCAGATGATGGTTTCGGAGGTGGGTCTGACGATCAGTTCTTCTTCCAGTTTGGCATCCTCGTCAACGACAATCTCTCCTGTTTTTTCGTCATTTTTCAACCGGTAGTGGGTAACCACCGCGCATTCTTTTGCAAATCCTTCCACATGGGATGCTTCTTTGCTGAAAAAGGATTTGGGGATGAACAACGGGAAATAGGCATTTTCGTGCCCTGTTTCCTTAAACATGCCATCCAGTACCGATTGCATTTTTTCCCAAATGGCATAGCCGTATGGTTTGATAACCATTGATCCCCGCACGGCGGAGATTTCGGCCAGGTCAGCCTTGCGTACAATATCGTTGTACCATTGGGAGTAGTTTTCCTCTTTTGTGGTGATTCCTTTTGCCATTTAATTAGTTTGGTATAATATTTGCAATTTTTAATGAAAGCGACAAAATTAAACAATGTTTGCAACCCACAATATCCCGGAAAGATGAAAGCTCTAAAAAAATATGGAAACTGGCTGGCAGTTGTCCTGCTGGGTTTCGCAGTTAGCTCATGTGCTTCGTACAGTGAATTGCCCAGCGATGATGTGTATTACTCAAGAAATACAAATAATCCGGGCGAATACAATTGGGAAGATTTTCAGAAAAATGCCCAGAGTTACGGCACCAGCAGCGCTAAGCAGCATACAGGTACTCAGGATGATTTTGAATACAGTTCCAATTACAAGGCCGATGCTACAACCGGCCAGGAAAATAACGGAGACTACCAATACATAGACAAATACTACGATTCGGATTACAGTACCAGGCTGCAACGATTTGATGATAATGGCGGCAGCAACCGCAACTATTACGACGATTATTATACCGGCGGGTCAGGTTACGGTTACGGAAGCGGCTCCAATTTCTCCATGAGTTTAGGCATAGGCATGGGATATGGTTATGGCTACGGTTATCCTTACTATGGATACCCTTCCTACGGTTATGGGGGGTATGGTGGTTACTACGGTAGCTCGTATATGAACGGATACTGGAATGGATATTGGAACGGTTTCTACAGTGGCTATTACGGGGGTTACTACGGCGGTTATCCTTATTACGGTGGCGGATACTATCCGGGCTATGGCGGCGGCGGTTATTACCCGGGTTACGGTGGTGGCTACTACCCTGACTACGGTTCGCCGTACGTGGCTTACGGCCCCAGGGGTTCGGCAACAGGAGGAACAACCGTCCCCAAATCTCGTGGAGGAAGAGCAGCCGGAACAGGCGGGGACCAGGATAACAAGAGCGGCGGTGTTGTAGTTGCAGGAAGAGGTACGGCAAATACAGGCAACGGAAGAACGACCACTTCGGTGGCAACGTCCAAAAGAAGCAAGCCTGCTGAAACCCGCCCGGAAACGGCTGTCAGGGTGAGGAATCAGGAAATGACAAAAACAACGGTTGAAAACACCAGACAGGATAAGTTGAATAAACCGGCGTCTAAAACCAGTCGTCAGCCTGCGCCCAGGTATCAAAAACCCAAGTCTTATCAGAGTCTGCCCTCGCGTCAGCCACGATCGAGTAAATAATATGTAAGGCCAACCACAAGGCCTGTAACGACAAGCAGGTCTTCCACCACAAGCCCTTACACACGAATGCGTAAACCTTCATCAACAAATACCCGCAGCACAACGGGCACAAGGAGCAATACGTACAAGCCCTCGCGAAGCTATTCAACGCCAAGTCGTTCGTCTGGCAGCAGTACCCGTACCAGGAGTTACAGTTCTCCTTCAAGGAGTTACAGTTCTCCCTCAAGGAGCTACAGTTCCCCCTCCAGAAGTTACAGTTCCCCATCACGCAGTTCGGGTGGCGGTAGTTCTACACGGAGTTCAGGTTCAAGTCGTGGCGGCGGCAGAAGATAAGACAGGCCGGCTCCATGCTCCTCATTTTGATTTTATCGTTTGATTAACTAACAATGAAAAGAACCCTCATTTTATCAGGTTTCGTGCTGTTGGCTTATACCTTATCGGCACAGTTTGCAGAAGACGCTTTGCGTTTTTCGGAACTTTACCGGCAAGGTACGGCACGCAGCATGGCAATTGGCGGTGCCTTTGGCGGACTGGGTGGTGACTTTTCGGTGTTGAGTACAAATCCCGGCGGGCTGGCCATTTATCGTTCCCGCGAGTTGAGCGCAACGCCTGAAGTGTTTTCACGCAAGACAACTTCCGCTTACAACGGCCGGCAACGCGATGACAGCCGGACAATTTTTGACTTTGCCAACCTGGGCTGGGTACTTGCCAAACGACTGGGGCGCAAGGCAAAAGGCTGGAGATACTACCAGCTGGGATTTGGGATGAACAGGCTGAACAACTTCAATTCCAGTGTTTACATGCAGGGACCGAATATCAATAATTCCCGTTTGGATGTTTTCAGGGAAACTGCCAACGGCATTTCTTACAGTGATATTGAAGACGGTGCCTATCCCGATGACCTGACACCTGCATGGTGGCTGTTTCTGCTGGACACCATCCCCGGTACGACCAATCAGTATTTTACCCCTGTACCTTACGCGGGAACCCTGCAAACACAACGAATCAACAGCCGCGGCTCCATCAACGAATTCCTGTTTGCCGGCTCAGGTAATTTTGACGATATTTTGTACATCGGCGCTTCGGTGGGCCTGCCCTACATCCGTTTTTTCAGGGAAACCTTTTATTCGGAAACCGACGTGGCCGACACCATCCCGTTTTTTGAAAGCTGGTCAGCAACCGAAAACCTGGAAACTTCCGGCTTCGGGGTAAACGTCAAAGTCGGTGCCATTGTCAGGCCGGTTGACTGGCTGCGGATCGGGGCGGCATTTCATTCACCTACCTGGTACTTTAGTATGCGCGACACCTGGAGCATTTACTTGAGCAGTGAACTGGAGTGGTTCTCGGGCGACACACTGATGCCCGTACGGACTTATAAATACAAGCTCACGAGCCCGATGCGGCTTATCGGAAGCCTGGGGTTTGTCATCAAAAAAATGGGCTTTGTTTCGTTTGAATACGAATACGTCAACTACGGGCAGGCCAAACTGAATGCCAAAGATTACGGGTTTGCCACAGAAAATACGAACATCGGAAACTATTACACCTCAACGCATAATCTTCGTGCCGGCATCGAATGGCGCGTTTCCAGATTCAGCCTTCGAGGTGGTTATGCGCTTTACGGCAGTCCTTACAAAAACGGGCTGAACGACGGTGCCCGGCAATCGATTTCAGGCGGCTTGGGTTACAAGGCAGACAACTTTGCCCTTGATTTTGCCTACGTCTATTCCACCAAAAATGAAGATTACTACTTTTACACCAGTAACAATTCCGACTATCAGCCAAACCCGGTTCAGAATACTTTCACCGACCAGAATTTCGTGCTGACCTTTCGCTACTTTTACTAATCCTGCTTGTCGATTACCCGTTTAAGTCCTGTCTTCGCTTTGCTGCGAATGCTTTCGCGGTACTCCGTAAAATCCATCTTCAAACAAAGCCGGTAAAACTTTTCGGCTTGCTTCAAATCGCCTTCCGACTCGTAGATGCCGGCCAGTTTCAGGGCTGCGTTAGCTGCAAAGTAACGGGGTGAGTCTTTGCCCTTTTCGATGGTCTTTGTGTAAAACCTCTTCGCACTTTCCCTGTTCCCGGTTTCATCTGCGATGCGGGCCTGGCGGTAGGTTTTTTCCAGTTGTTGTTCGGGGGTCAGTGAGCCCGGGGAGATGTGCCCCAGCACCGAAACGGCCCGGTGGTAGTAGCCACCGTCAAAAAGCAGGGTGGCTTTCAGGAGTCCCGTATGGGGCGGACTGCCGCTTTTTGCTTCGCGGAGGGCTTGTTTATCCACGTCAACATCGTCGTTGCCTGTTGTTGCAACCTTCTCCAGAAAATTGAAGTATCCGGGGGTATCGCCCTGAAGCAGTGCTGTCCAGGCCATCTTTCGCCAGGCGTCTTTAAGATAATTTTTCCCTGAGAAGTTTTTCAGGAAGTTCTCATATTTCTTCCGTGCAGCCTCGGTTTCCAGCTTTCGTAAAAGGCATTCCCCCTCCAGGTAATCGAGGTAGTAAAAAGGGTAGAAACCTTCACGGTTTTGAATCCGGGCAAATGCTTCCAGCGCCCTTTCGTTTTGCCCTGTCCGCATCTGAATGTTGATGACGAGGTAAGAAAGCAGTAAATTGTCGTGTTTTGCCTTTTGAAGCTTGGTGAGCAGATCAAGCGCCTGCTTTTTGTCGGGACTGAGGTTAAGTTCCACAAAGCCGAGGTAAAACAGGACTTCATTTCTCAGGTAAGCATAGGAAGGGTTTAAACTGCTTTGCCTGAGTACCTTGTACAACTCGGAACGGCCCTGTTCGACGGTACCTTCAATGGAAATCAGGCTCAATATCCAGCGATAATTTTCGGGCACCAATCCAATCATAATGTGCAGCACCCCGAGAGAGATTCCGTTGGGAATAAAACCGGGAAAAGCCCTGTGGTTGTCCTCCAGCAGGCGGTAGGCCCTGTTGATCTCCAGAGCTGCAGTAAAATATTCTCCAAATTTGAGACGGGCTACTGCCCACTGCAACCGGATGTTTCCCAGCATGTATTTTTTGTAAGGGCTTGTGTCGCTGAGCCGGCTGATGAGCTCAAGCCTTACGGATTTATTGTCTTCAAGCCGGTCAAGGTCGTCTTTGTTCTCCCCGATAAACAGGGTGAGAAAATCAATATAGTTTTCAAGGTAAACCGGGTATAAATTGTCCGGCTTAGCTGCTTTTTCTGCCTCCAGCTTTTTTTGTCCCGCATCAAATTTAAGCGAAAGGATGTCGTTATAGGCCGACTGGCAACCCTCTGTCAGTACTACCGTTTGTGCCTGGAAAAGCAGGGGCACAAGAAGCAAAACAAGTAATCCGGCATTTTTCTTCATTTGGATTGCCATAACGGAGATAAAAGTAATTGAAAAAAGGGGCATGAAAAAAATGCCCCCTTTTAAATTTTTTGCCTCAGGTTTTCAGGACCTGAACTTTTCGTGGACAGTGTCGGCCACATCCTTGTCAACCAGGATCCGTCCGCAGTAGTCGCAAACGATGATCTTTTTGTGCATCCTGATATCCAGTTGGTGTTGGGGCGGTATTTTGTTGAAGCATCCGCCGCAGGCGTCGCGTTCAATTTGTACCACGGCAAGTCCGTTGCGGGCATTTCCGCGGATACGCTTGTAGGCTGTCAGCAGCCGGTCTTCGATATACTTTTCGTTTTCAAGCGATTGGTTGACCAGTTCTTTTTCTTCGTTTTCCGTGTCCTGTACGATGTCGGTCAGTTCAGCTTTCTTCGCATCCAGGTCGATTTGCCGTTCTTTCAGCCTTTCTTTGGTTTCGGCAATCTCGGTTTCCAGGTTTTCAATCTGAAAGCGGGCGTCCTTGATCTTTTTTTCGGAAAGCTGTATTTCGAGGGTCTGGTAGTCCAGTTCTTTGGTCAGCGAGTCGAATTCCCTGTTGTTTCTCACCTTCATTTGCTGCTCTTTGTACTTCCTGATCATTTCCTCGCTTTCCTTGATGGCAGTCTGGCGTGCAGTAATGGTTTCGTTCAGTTTAGCGACTTCTTCCTCAAAGTTTGCCGCCCGGGTTTCAAGGCCTGCAATCTCATCTTCCAGGTCCTGCACTTCAAGAGGAAGTTCACCCCGGATGATTTTGATCTTGTCGATCTGGGAATCAATTTGCTGCAGGGTAAAAAGCGCCTGTAGCTTTTGTTCAACGCTGAATTCTTCCACCTCGGTTTGTTTCTTTTTAGCCATCGTTACCTATATTTTCTGATTTTTAAATAAATGAAACAGGGTTGGT
>JAJRWG010000210.1 GCA_024276895.1 Bacteroidota bacterium | reverse complement strand
TGTGGTACATCGCGAAGCAGGTCACGTAATCCACGTAGGAGCGTTCTTCAACAAAATTGAGGATGACGGACTTGTGGATGCTGCCGCCGAAAACCACATCAGCGGCGCAGTCTGACGACCAGGGTGAAAGAAATTCTTTGACCTCCTGCTCCAGTCTTGTTTCGTAGTAGCCCGTGTCCTCCTTGAGGAATTTGACATTGAACCTCACTTTGATCTCCTCGTAAATCGGATTTTTCACGTGCACCAGTGCCGGCGCGGGATTGATGGTTATTATGAAATCGCGAATGTTGTCGAGTGTTGACAGGCTGGTTTTAGGCCGAAGCGGATCAACAGCGTTTTTGTTTTGGACATTCGATACCACGATGATGGTTACATGGCCCGGGGCCACTTCCGAGTAGTTGGACAGCGTGCCTTCAAAGCGGGTGTGATTGACGCACTTCACCTTGTAAACCGAAGGGAACCGCTGCATGATCAGGCGTTCGTAATCCCAGATGGTGATCCCCCTGTTTTTGTGCCGCAGCCGTTCGCTCACTCGCGTGTAAAAATCCGCACCTTCCTCGGCCACCTGTCCGTTGAAGTAAGCGTAGGGCTGGCTGACTTTTTCGATGCTGCTGTTACTTTTCTCCATTTTGGCGATGCTGTCCGCGGGCAGCGCCTTGCGCAGGTGGTCGGGGTCGTTGCCGTTGTCGCTGAAAACGGCCGTTACCGCCTGGCATCTGACGTCAATCAAGCTGCAGATGGCATCCGAATCCTTTTGAACCGCAACCCTTATCCAGTGCAGGCCCGAGGGCAGCAGGCTGTTTTCGCTGTCCGCATCTTTCGGGACGGACAAGCGGACGATGCCGGAAGTCAGCAGGCCGTTGGTGGTGTCCGACAGGATCTTTTTGCTTTCCAGATCCTCCCATTTGTTGTTTCTCAGGTAGGACCAGGTGAGGGGTTGTGTTGCCTTGTCAGGATTGGCGCTGCCTTCGGCCACCTGAAACAGCATGGAAAGCGTTTGTGGCGGTGACAGGTTCTTGATGCCGATGTACAGCGTGCCTTCGTGGTCGTAATCAGGTAACAAGGTGGTGTCCGGCAGGGTGGTGACCACTTCCTTCACGCCGAAAGCCTCCACATGGTAAAACTGCTCCTTGCGTTTTTTGTAGTTATCCGCTGAAAGGTTTTTCAGGCTGAATTTAACTTCGGAGCTGTACTCCAGCGAAACATCCTGGATGGAAGGGGTGTAAGGCGGGTTGGGCAAAACGGCATTTTCTTTTTTATTGGCAAGGTCGATAGCCTGATTTGCGTAAGAGTTGGCAAAGGTGGCGTGGCCGAAGTCCTTTCCTTTCAGGGTGATCCTTAAAAAGCCTTTTTGCACCTCAGGTTTCAGTTCGGTGTTTTCCACCAGTTTGACGTCCCGTTTCACCGAGGCCAGCGTCACCGTATCGTTGATGTTGATTTTGCTGTTTTTGGCATCGGCGCCGGGAAGCTTTGCCGAGTTCGCCAGGTTGATGCCATTGGCGTCTGTGAACAGTTTGCGGGCTGTGTCGATCTTTTTCCAGTTTTTTCCATCAAGCAGCGCGATGTCAATCTTAAAATCGTGGTTACTGCGGGCCCACCCTGACATCGAATCAGTGTATTTCACATAATAATCTTTGAAACCGCCTTCATCCTCAGGAAGTTTGTTCCATTTGAACGAAAGGCTTAGTTTACTTAGCTTTTTCTGAAAAACCTCCCAGCTTCCGATGTAGAAATTACTGCCCACAAAAGGCCGGCTACCGAATGGCAGTACGGGTTTTGCCGGATCAAGCACGGCTTCGTCGTTTTGCAGAACGAGGTTTTTTACGCCGCTCACCTTCACCCTAACTTTGACATCTTTCAATTTGATGCTCTTCAGCGTTTTGTACACAAAAGGGTTTTGCGTTTTTTTTGTGTTCAGCGTAACGCTCAAAACCGGCCATTCGGTGCTGAAAGGCAACTCCAGTTCATCTTTGCTGTAGGCGACGACGGCTTCCTGTGCTTCGCTGAGGGTGCGTCTCAGGGTGAGTTTGGTAGCCGAAACGGTGGTGAGGTCTGAGCTGTCGGCTTCGGGGATGATCCATTCTTTTTCTCCGCTGAATTTTACGATAAACTGATCGTGTGAGAGGTTTGCCGACAATGCCGAAGCCAGGGTAAAGGTGACTGTGACGGTCCTTTTTCCTTCGCCCAGAAAAAGAATGGGAGAGGCGATGGCAAAGCCGATCTCCGCTTCTTTCCGGTCGGCGACGGTTTTTGTGCCCAAAGTGCTAAACACCGGCCGTCCGAAGGTGCGCCAGCTTTTTTCGTCGGTTTCAATGTCGGCGCCTTCCCCGTCAGCCGAATCGGCAACAGGGGAAAGGTAGATGCGGTGATCGTTCAGCGGATCGGGCGACTGACCCGCAAAACTGTCGTTGATGTTTGCAAAAACAGCCTTCAGCGAACCGGTGGTCGCCTTGTTGACAACGATGTCTTTTTCCGACTTGTAAATCCGTTCGACACCGGTGTCGTCTTTCCCGGCTTTCAGGCCTGTTCCTTTTTGAACCAACAGGCTGTTCATGTTTTTGGCCAGCTTGAAAATAACGGCGACCTGGTCCGGAACGGCAGGGTTTTCTTTCAAGCGGAGAACTTCGCGGTAATAAAAGTCGAGGTGACGACCGGTGAGCGTGTTCAAGTCTTTCTGCGCTTATTTAAACAGGTACAGAAATCCGAAAAGCAGGGCCAGGTGGGGTTTGGTCTCGCTTTTCTTTTTCAGCTTTTTCAGGTAGGCGTCAAAGTCGAAGTCATCCCGGTCAATGTCTTTAATGTCGAAGAAATCCGTCCAGTCTGAAATGTCGAGGGTGTCAGTGGAAGCATCGTATTCATGGAAGTTGATCTTAGCTGCCAGCTTTTGCACAAACAGGAAAAGGTCCTTCATGCTGCGTTCGTCCACCGCCACATAGGAAGGCAGCAGGGCTTTCAGCAGCCTTTGCCGTTGGCTGGTGCCGTCCCTGAGCAGGGGATTTTTCGATAAACAGTTGTCACTCATTTTTTAATGTCGGTTCCTTCGTTCAAATAAAAAGGGTACACCAGGTTTGCCCTGGTGTTGGTGGCGATGATGGTGTAATCGATCGTGACTTCCAGGTATCCGTTCAGTTCTTCCTGCCGCGCCTCGACCGAGTTGACAAAAACGCGGGGTTCGTGAACCAGAATGGCTTTTTTGATCTCTTCTCCCACCAGTGTAGCCATCGAAACATCGAGGGGCTCGAACAGCAGGTCGCGGACATTAGTGCCGTAAGTCGGGCGCATCACCCGTTCGCCTTTTGCCGTGGAGAGCAAAATATTGAGACTCTCCCTGATATCCTGCTCGTACTGGCTTAGTCCGGCGCCTTTATGCGACTTGCTGAAACGAACGGGGAACTTCCAGCCCCTGCCGAGGAAAGCCTTGCCTGAATCCGGTTTATTTATGTTAGTTGCCATTTTTTATCCTATTAAAACTGTGGGTTCGCCAACGGCAGCCGAGGCGCCACAGCCACAAACATCGCCCACGCGAACCGCCGGTTTTCCGCCTATGAGTACGGAGGTGCTGCCCACCGCAAGCGGAGTCGGCGGATGAGGCCCCGCAGGTGGCGGCGGAATGACACAAACATGGGTGTCTCCCAGAACCGCAGCCGGCATCCCGCCGATAAGTACGGTCGCTTCGCCAGGCCCTACAATGGTGCCTCCGTGGGTGCTGATGTCGAGTATTCTTGCTGCTGCAGGCATTTTTTTGTTATTGGTTAAGTGCCCTGCGGGCGTTATTTGCCCTGCGGGCGTCAAGTGCCCTTCGGGCGTTGTTTGCCTTCGGCGTTATTTGCCCTGCGGGCGTTGTTCGTAGTTTATTTTCGTTTTTCATCAGTTAATTTGTACAATTGAACCTTTGATAACCGCAGCGGCGCTGGTTGACAGTTCGGCACCGGCTGAGCCTTCGGCTTTGAAGCTTGCCGATGCTTTCAGGTTGACGTTGGTACCTTCGACACTCACATCACCGCTGGCTTTGATGGTAATGTCCGAAGCACTTTCGAGGCTGATGCCCGAAGAATCCATGGTAATTTTGTTACCATTTTCGTCTTCAAGCGAGATGGCTCCATCGTCATCGCTCAGCACCACCTTGTTACCGTTGGGGGTTTCGATGGTTACACTCTTTTTCCCGTCGTCGAAGAGCAGCTTCAGTTCTTCGCGGGTGACAAATCCTTTTTGGTCGTTCTCCTCTGCTGCCGCAAGCGGTGCCGGTTTTGCACTGCTGTTGAGCATGCCGAGAACAACGGGGTCGCGCGGGTCATCGTTGATGAAAGCCACGATTACCTCGTCGTCCACTTCAGGCAGGAAAAACGAGCCCCTGTTATCACCGGCATCCAGTGTTGCCATACGTGCCCAGACGCCTTCATTCTCACTGTCAACCATGGGGAGGCGTACCTGTATTCTGTTTTCACCATCGGGATCATCGTGGATGGCCGTCACCACACCGATCTGAAGACCGTTCACACCGGGTAAAAGTCCTGAAGACGGTTTGTCCGTCACATTGTCGAATTGCTCGGTCAGCCACTCTGGCGACAGGCCGATCTCCAGCTCGGTGAACCAGGTGGCGCCACCACCGTAGCGGTGACCGACCGAAGAAATGAAAGCCGTTCCGTTAAAGCGATCGCCCATGCCCTCGATTTCCACAAGGTCACCGGGCTGAATCCCGTTAAAGCCGAGAATTTTGATCCTGCCCCTGACTTTCGCCAGTCTGCTGCGCATCAGCCGGGCGTCGGCCCAGGCCTGTAGTTCTTCGCTGTTTATCCTTCCGCCGTGCTGAAGCGGGTCGCTGTCCAGCCCGATGACCTCCGCGAGTTCATCGCTGTCAAGGTTGCCCTGCACGGGAAAGCCGGGGTCAGCGCCTTCCGACTCGATCACCTCCTGGCTTCCGGAATCCCAGGCAGCACTGCTAACACCTGCAAATTGGCTGCGGGCATCAATCTCTGTGTCGAATTCAACAATGTTTTGCCCATAGTTAAGGGTGATCACTGCCGTCCCGCCGAGGTCCGGTTCCCGAACGGTGACCTTCCCGTCGCCGGCAAAAACAAGTTTGCCGTTGGCCTCGGCTCGTGTAACGATGAAATCCCAGTCGGTGCAATAGTACTGCACCATTTCGGCATGGGTTACCGTAGTGGTTTCGATGTCCTTTTCCAGCCCGTATTCGTTGATGATCTCTTCGATGATTTCGCTGTCGGTTGAATCTTTGAAATACTTGTTCTTCCGTCCGATGGTCATTTTAACGGCCTGGTCTTTCAGTTCGAGCACCAGCATTGAGCGATCATCCTGCCGGCTTTTGATGCCGTGCCTGATGATAATTCCTTTAAAAACGGTTTCGTAATTTCCCCGGTAACCCATTTTGATCTCGATCTCTGCCCCCGGTGCCAGCTCGTCCCTGTTGCTGGCTGCGAAATCCTGTCCGGCAACGCTGCCGTCTTCCAGCACCAGTCTTGCCGTCGGGATTTTGTTCACGCTTTTTGAAACAAAAACCGACTGCACGGCAAGCTCGCTGCCCAACTGTATCCCATCCGAGAAAATCTCAAAACCGGGATTGTCCACGACTATGTTATTTATCTGAGATTCAGGCATCTGTTTCCTGTTTGTTTAAGGGTGGCAAGATCAGTTCTGTGCCGGGTTTCAACTCTCTGAAATTGTTGAGGCCGTTGACCCGTGCAATTTCCATATAAAGCGAAGCATCCCCGTACACTTCCTCCGCGATCAGCGGCAGCGTTTCGCCTGCTTTTACCAGGCGGAGGTGTGTCAGATCGGCGGAAAAGAGCTTGTCGAGGGCAGCCTGCAGCACCCGCGGGAAGTTACCCTTGAAGGTCGCGTTAATGGTTGCCCTGATGGGCCTTCCCATGGGATTAAAGAGGGTGTAATCGATGGTGGCACTCACCAGCACACACTCGAAAAGAAAGGTGCCCCAGATCAGAGTCAGCTTAGGGGGCTGGTGCTCCTGCGGGTCGCGCGAATGCGTCAGCTTCATAAAAAGTGCAACCTGCACATCTACCCCGTCGAGGACTTTGGCAACCTCTCCCTGCAGCGAATTGACCGAAGCCCCGGTAGCATCGAAAAGAAATTCGAAACTGACCTCATCACCTTCGATACCCTGAAAACTTTGCTCCTGTCCGGCATCGCCGGGCACACGCGAGGGCTGATACTGCGTTCGGATGCGCTTGGAGATCTTCTCCGGATTGTACATTACCGGAAAAGGAATGGGGAAGCCTTTCATCATGCCGTCTTCGTCCGTTGCATAGGACAAGATCAGCATCTTGATTAATTTTCCGTCGAGTAAGCCCATTTATCTTTCGTTTTTGTCGCGGATCGTCTTCGTTAATTCTTCAATCTGTTCAAGCAGTTGGTTAAAACGCCCTCTGTTGGCCGTGCCGTTTGTGCTTAAAGTCTCAGCACTGCTTTCGTCCAGGTAGCTGTTTTGCTCCACCGTGGCACGGATGACGAGTTCTCTTATTTCTATCGGCATAATTAACTGATTTCTAATCGTGTAAAATATTGAAATGCAAGCTCGATGGTTTCAACAACAATTTCGTTTTGCATGGCGTTGAAAGTCGAGACAGACCATTTTACAGGATAGGCACTCACAAAGCTCCATGCTTCCAGAGGTTCGTGGTCGGCGTTCAGCAGGGTGACGGTGATATCTTTGGGATTGAACTTAAAAGATTCCACCGCATCCTTAAACCAGCCGATGAGTTTGGAACCGGTTAGCATCCCCCTTTTGAGTACGAGCTTGTCGTAGGTCACCCTGTCGGGAAGGCGGTGTACAAACCTGTTCTCGCCACCTTCCTTAAAAGTGAATTCGCCTATTGTGGCATCAAGTCCCGAGACCTCCTGGAAATTGATTTCCTGGTCGCCGCTGGTGATGCCGTCAATATCGATCCTGAAGTGAAAACCTACCGGTGGATAATATTGTACCATCTATCATGCAAACTCAACGGTTAGCCCTTCGTGGGTCAGTTCAATGGTTTCAACGGCAACTTCATTGCCGGTGGAATTCAGCGACGGCCCTTCGACTTTACTCGGCCATGCATTTTTGACCTTCCAAACCGTAACGGGTGCGTGTTCTTCATTCAGCAGGCTGATTGTCAAATCTCTTCTTTCGATTTGATTGAGCTTGACGGTGTTCAGCCACTGGAAGAACTCGTTGTCGCCAACGAACATACCCCGTTTGAGGGTGATGGTAGAGTACTGCGGGATGCCGGGCATTTTGGTCACCTGGTATTCCGGCGAACTACCATCCCGGTAATCAATGCTTTGTACCTCTACAGTCAGTCCCGAAACTTCGGTAAAGCCAATTCGTGTACCACCCCATTCAACCTGGAAGTGGAAAGCGGTAACTGGATAATTACTTGCCATAACAATATAGTTTTTAGTTTGTTGAAAATTTATTATGATTCCTGAAGCTTGTGTGAGAAGCGGAGGATGATGAACTCGGCAGGCCGTACGGCAGCCATTCCGATCTCGACGATCATTTCGCCTTCGAGGATGTTCTGTGCGGTCATGGTTTCACCAAGTCCGACCTTAACGTAAAACGCTTCCTCGGGTTTGGCCCCGGCCAGGGCGCCATCGCGCCAGAGTCCGGTGAGGAAGTTGCCGATCATGGTTTTAACCCTGAGCCAGGTGTTGGCGTCGTTGGGTTCGAACACCACGAAGGCCGTGGCCTTTTTCACCGACTCCTCAACAAAAATGAAGAGCCTGCGCACGGGTACGTAGCGCCATTCGTTATCGTTGCCGGCCAGGGTGCGTGCGCCCCAGACCAGAATGCCCTTTCCTGCAAAGGCCCGGATGACATTGATCGATTTCCCGGCAGTCGGGTCAACATTGAGGTCGGCCTGCTGCTCGTGGGTAATCCTGATGGTGGGCGCCGTTACGGAGCGCAGACCGACATTCGCCGGCGCTTTCCAGACACCCCTGTCGTTGTCCACCCTTGCGAAAATACCGGCAATGGCTCCCGAGGGTGGCAATTCAACATAAACCTTGTTGATCTCCACCAGCAACGAACGGTAGATGCTCGGGTCGGAGGACTTCAGTGCGCTGAGTGCGACGCCGTAGTCGGGTGTGCCGCCCGGATCGTTGGTTTTGCTGTGGTTGATGGTGCCGGAATCGTCAACGGCATAGTTCAGCGTTGTTTTCAGATAGGGGTGGTAGGCAGCACCGTATTTGAGATAATCGTTGCCAATTGCGTTTCTGAAATTGCCGATGGTACTTGAAGTGCCGTCGTCGTAGGCATCGCAGATGGTAAACCTGTCCTGCAGTTTGTTGCA
>JAJRWG010000209.1 GCA_024276895.1 Bacteroidota bacterium | reverse complement strand
TTCCCATGTTTTCGTACGATGGTAAGAAGCTTGTTTTTTCGTCCAACCGCAACAACGGCGGCACCCACAACACCAACCTTTTTGTCGCAGATTGGGTGGACTAAAAGCAGTTGAAAGTAAAAAGCTGAAAGTTCCTTTGGCAGGTGAGTTTTACAAGTATGGAAAGTTTTTATATTTGAACCTGAATGGTTTCAAACGTTTATAGCTTTACTTATTGATTCAAACTTTCTACAAATTCAACCCGTTACACACATTACAAATTAGTTTGTATGATTTACACCGGGCTTCAGCCCGGTGAAAACCCAAAGGCCTTCATCTCCCGAAAAAAATGAATGCAGCAGCAAGAAATAAAGTATTCAGCAGGCTCAAACAACTGAACATCCCCTACGAACTGTACGAACACCCGCCGCTGGACACCATCGAAATTGCGCTGAAATACTGGAAAGACATCGATGCCATGCACTGCAAAAACCTGTTTTTCCGCAACCACAAGGGAAACAGGCATTACCTGGTGATCATCAAAGACACCACCCCTTTTTCCATCCGCAGTCTGGAACAGAAGCTCCGGCAGGGCAAACTGACTTTCGGCTCACCCAAAAGGCTGATGAAATACCTCGGGCTTACACCGGGTTCCGTTTCACCTTTCGGCCTGATCAACGACGAAACCCGCCATGTTCACCTGTTTCTTGACAAGCAACTGCAATCCGCCGATCAGATCAGCTTTCATCCCAATGACAATACGGCCAGCCTTGTTTTACGCTACACCGATTTTGTCAGATTTCTCGACGACACGGGCAATACGTACGAATACATCGATCCCTCCTCGGCTAACGATTAGTTTTGTATTTTTACCTCTTGGTTTTTTTGGCCTCCAAAACAAAGGCCGGTTTACGCAAACGAATTTAAAAACAAAGCATTCGCAATGGATCAACTTCCAATAAATATTAATTCGGAAATCGGCAAATTGAACGGCGTGATCATCCACGTGCCGGGGCCCGAAGTAGAAAATATGACGCCGGAAAACGCCCAAAGGGCACTTTACAGCGATATTCTGAATTTATCAATTGCACTGCCCGAATACAATAATTTCATGGGAGTGCTTAAGAAATACACCCGCGTTTTCGAGGTCGGGGAACTGCTGGTGGATATTTTACAAGACGAAATGGTCAGAAACAACCTCGTATCCGCCATCTGCAGGATCGAGCATCACGGACAGGATGAGGCTTGCCGCTTTGTTGAAGAAGTTGAGAACGACGATTTGGCCCGCCAGTTGATTGAAGGCGTAGAAATGCGCAAAGATACGCTCACCCGTTTTCTTGATGGCGAAAGGTACAGCATCCATCCCCTGCCGAATTTCTTTTTTACACGCGATGCCAGTTTTTCCGTTGGAAACGAAGTGATGATCAGCAAGATGGCAAATCATGTCCGCGTGAGGGAAACCCTCATCATGGACGCTATTTTTCAGCATCATCCTGCTTTCCGGACAAAAACGGTCAACCTGGCCGGGCAGTACGACAAAAGCGGAAAGGCTTCCATCGAAGGCGGTGATGTTATTGTTGTGCGAAAGGATATTTTCCTGGTTGGAAGCGGTGACCGCACAACACCTCAGGGCATCGATGCATTGGTGGAACACTTTAAAACCAAGCCGGGTGTCCAGCACATCATTGTGCAGGAACTGCCCTACAAACCGGAGTCGTTTATCCACCTCGACATGACCTTCACCATTCTCGACCACGATAAGTGCATGATTTACCAGCCTTTGATCTTGGAAGCCACTAAATTTTTAACGATTCACATCACCATCGGTGATGACAAGGTTACTTCCATCAGGGAAGAAGCCAACCTGCTTTCGGCACTGCGCAAGCTGGGCATCGATCTGGAACCCGTTTATTGCGGCGGCCAAAATGACGATTACATCATGTAACGCGAGCAGTGGCAAAGCGGGGCCAACTTTTTTGCGCTGGAACCCGGGAAGGTGGTAGGCTACGCACGCAACGTGCATACCATTGAAGCACTTGACAAACACGGCTTCGAGATACTTGCCGCCAAAGACATTGTGAAAGGAAAGGTGGAACCGGAGGACTACAAAAAAGCAGTGGTCACCATCAGAGGCAACGAGCTGTCGCGCGGTGGCGGCGGAGCGCGCTGCATGACCATGCCTGTGAACCGGCAGGAAATTGACTGAAAAATGAATTGCCCTTGCAAGAACTGAAAAAATATTACGAACAGCATCCTTTGCGAAGCATACTGTTTGCTGCCTTTCTCATCAGGCTGGCGGCCGTTGTTTTTTCCAAAGGCTTTGGCTGGATCGATGACCAGTTTCTCATCATTGAGATCGCCCAGTCGTGGGTGAAGGGCACCGATTATTATGGCTGGCTACCCGCCGCCGACGGCTCAGCCAGGCCGATGGGATTCAGTTTTTTTTACGTCGGCCTGCATTACCTGCTTTTCAAATTGCTGGAGTGGCTGAACATTACTGATCCGCAAAGCAAAATGTACGTCGTCCGCCTGCTGCATGCCCTGTGGTCCCTGCTCACCGTTTTTTTTGGTTACAAGATCACACTTCAGATCAGCAACCGAAAAACGGCAAGTCTGGTGGGATGGCTGCTGGCACTGCTTTGGTTTTTTCCGTTCCTGAGTGTGCGCACACTGGTGGAGTTCGTCAGCATCCCCTTACTGATGTGGGGCGTTTACCTGATTGTCAAAGCAGATGAAAACACCAAATATCCGGTATGGTTTCTGGCAGGACTGCTGTTTGGCCTGGCCTTCAACATTCGCATCCAGACCCTGCTTTTCTCGGGCGGGGTTGGTCTTGTGCTGCTCATCGAAAAAAAATGGAAGGAAACACTGATTACGGCTCTGGGAGGTAGCGTCGCCATTGCGGCTTTACAGGGTGGTATCGACTATGCGGTATGGAGCGAACCTTTCGTGCAGTTGAAGACCTACATCCTATACAATATGGAGCATTCCGGTGATTTTACGGTGGGCCCATGGTACCTTTACCTGATCTTCCTGCTTGGCATCCTCATTCCACCGGTCAGCTTTTTTCTTTTCTTCGGATGGGCTCGCAACTGGCGAAAAACGGCCATTCTTTTTGTGCCGGTTCTGATTTTCCTGTTGTTTCATTCCTATTTCCCCAACAAGCAGGAAAGATTCGTCATAACGATCATTCCCTTTCTCATCATGGCCGGTGTTATCGGCTGGCAACAGTTTGTCCGGCATCGTAACAAGCCGAAGCTCGACAACTTTAACCGTTACTCGTGGTATTTTTTCTGGACCGTCAACCTGCTGCTGCTGTTGCCTGTTTCGATGATCTATTCCAAGAAAGCCCGGGTGGAAACCATGGTTTACTTATCGCAATACCCCGAAATCGAATATTTTATCATTGACGATGTCAACAAATCCGTGCTGCGCTTCCCCCCGCTGTTCTACCTGGGAAAATGGGTACCTTTCGATGCCCTGATGGCCAATGAAACATTCAGGCACTTCAGCCAAAAAAAAGATTGGAAAAAGATTGAAAACCAGCCCGCTTTTGTGCTTTTCTTCCAGCCTGACAGGATTGAGGAACGGGTGGAAAAAATGAGAACGCTTTTTCCCGGACTCGTGTTCGAAAAGGTAATTGAACCGGGCGAGGCCGACAGGATACTGCACTGGCTGAACCCGATCAACGACAACCAGAATATTTACATTTACAGGAATTCAGCTATCATTGCAAACAAAGAAGACAAAGCCATTCAACAAAAATGACCAGAGAAGAGGCCAAAAAAAGAATTGAGGAACTGACGCGGGAGCTGCAGCAGCACAATTACAATTACTACGTCTTGTCGCAGCCCACCATCTCCGACTACGATTTTGACTTACTGCTCAAAGAGCTTGAAGGCCTGGAAAACCGTTTTCCCGGTTTGGCCCTCCCCGATTCTCCCACCCGCCGTGTGGGAGGCGAGCCGACCAAATCGTTTGCCACCGTAGTACATAAGTACCCCATGCTTTCGCTCAGCAACAGTTACTCGGAAAGCGAGATTATAGATTTTGACCAGCGTGTACGCAAGATTCTTGGTGATGAAGAAGTGGAATATGTTTGTGAACTGAAGTACGATGGGGTTGCCATCGGACTGACTTACGAAAACGGTTTGCTGAAACAGGCTGTGACGCGCGGCGACGGTGTACGTGGCGATGATGTGACCAACAACGTTAAAACCATCAGAAGCATCCCTTTGCGGCTGCATGGTGATTTTCCGGAAGAGCTGGAGATCAGGGGCGAGATTTTCATGTCGCTGTCCGGTTTCCGCAAGCTGAATGCCGAGCGTGAAGAGATCGGCGAACCACCCTTTGCCAATCCCCGGAATTCAGCCTCGGGTTCGCTGAAGCTGCAGGACCCTGCCGAGGTCGCCCGCCGCCCGCTGGATTGTTTTCTGTACTACCTGCCGGGAGAATCACCCCACTACAAAACCCATTATGAAAGCCTGAAATACGCCGAAAGACTGGGGTTTAAAGTCTCGAAAAATGTGGCGGTCTGCAAAAATATCGAAGAAATTTTTGAGTTTATCAACGACTGGAGCCAGGGCCGCGAAGAACTGGACTACGACATTGACGGTATTGTAATCAAAGTGAACAGCCTGGAACAACAACGCAGATTGGGCTTCACGGCCAAAAGCCCGCGATGGGCCATCGCTTACAAATTCAAAGCCGAACAGGCCGAAACACAGTTGCTGTCGGTTGATTTTCAGGTAGGACGCACCGGGGCTGTCACGCCCGTGGCCAACCTCTCCCCTGTCCTGCTTGCCGGAACCACGGTCAAACGGGCCAGCCTGCACAATGCCGACATCATCGAAAAACT
>JAJRWG010000208.1 GCA_024276895.1 Bacteroidota bacterium | reverse complement strand
GGGCAACGCTACTTTTTGCGGGATTGAGTTTTCAAAAGGCCAGCGCCTCATCACCATTGACGACGACCTGCAGCAACCCCCGGAAGAAATCCCCAGGCTGATCGAAGTTTTCGAGCAACAGGAACGCGAACTGGTTTACGGGGTGTACAAACACAAACGGCACTCTGTCATGCGCAACCTGGCCAGCAGCGTGGTCAGGAGGTCGGCCGAAAGATTCCTGGACAGGCCCCGGATGGCTTCTTCCTTCCGCCTGTTTGGCAAAGAGTTACAAGCCAAAATGCTGTCCCACAAATCAAATTTCATTTTCGTTGACGAGTTGCTTTGGTGGTATACCGGAAACATCGGCTTTGCCTTTGTGGAGCACCGTAAACGGGTGGGCAGCAAATCGGGTTACAGCTACGGAAAATTGTGGAAATTGCTGGCTAACCTGCTGATCCATTACACCAATTTCCCCCTGAGACTGATGGTTTACGGCGGTTTGGCCTTTGCCATTCTGTTTTTGGGAGTGACGGTGTACTACCTGCTTGCCAAGGCCTTTTACGATGTACCGCTGGGTTACACTTCCATCATCGTGGGTATCATGTTTTCCACCTCGATGATTTTGTTCAGCCTGGGGGTGATCGGCGAATACGTCAGCAGACTTTACACCTTTCAGAATCGCAAACCGCCTTTTATCATCGAGGATTTGGAGGAATGAAGGTAGAAACCAACGGCATCGTCATTGAACGCCTGCAGGAAAAAGACATCGAAATGGTGCGGCAGTGGCGCAATTCCGATTTCGTGCGCCGCCACATGAATTACCGCGAGTACATCACCCCCGAGATGCAGCAAAAATGGTTTCACTCCGTTGACAATTTCAACAACTTTTATTTTATCCTAACCTACAAAGGCTTGAAAACAGGTCTGGGAAACATCAAAGATGTGGACTGGGAAAAGCGTACCGGCGAAGCGGGCGTGTTCATAGCCGAAAAACAATTCCTTTCTTCTTTCCTGCCTGTGGTGGGTGCGCTGACCTTGAGCGAACTGGTATTCAAAATTTTTAAACTCGAACGGATTTACTCCCAGATCAGGGCCGACAACAAGCGGGCTATTCGCTTCAACAGTCTGTTCGGTTACAAAAGGGTACCCGGCGAGGAAGGCAAGGAAAGCCAGTTGCACTACCTGGATGCCGAATCGTTTTTTAAAGCCACCCGGAAATTCTTCCTGCTGATCAATACCCTGGGTTTCAAGACAGGAAACCTGACCATCACCCTCGAACCCCATGACAACCTGACGGATTTCGGTGTGCGGATGGAACAGCTCATCCGCGATTCCGACATGCGTTTTGACATCAGCAGGCAAGAGGATTCTGTCATTTTCAGGGAACGGCGATAAAAATCCAAACTTTCTTTTTCGACCCGCTGGGAATGAAACTACCCGTCGGGTCGGGGGCGCTGAAGGGCAGGTCTCCTCTTTTGCCTGAGGCGAGGTCGTCGAAAGGCCGGCGGTTTCTTATTCGCTTTCCACGCTTACTTTGACAAACCGGCTGTTCAGTCCCGGCGGGAACCATCCCGAACGGATGTCCACGTTCAGGTTGTAATTGCCTGGTGTGTCGGGCACCCTGGCCCGTAAAACGGTTTTGTAGGATCGATCAACCGTCAGGTTCGAAATGTTTTCGACCTCCTCGTACGACATCACCATGCCGTGCCGCACAAACGAAACCGTCAGCCAGGTGTCACCTTCCGGCTGACTGAGTGTCAGCGGTTCATCCAGAGGGTTGATCAGTTCCACGGGAATATCGATTTCGGCTACGGCCCGAAAACTTGTGGTTTCCAAATACATCTTCAGGGGAACGAAATTGTAAGAACGATATTCGGGGATGGTGGTGTAGTACCAGTAATCGCCCATGATGAGTACACTGTCCATCCGCGGAAGGGGGTAAACAATCTCATCGTTTAAAATGATGACAGGGTCGGGGTTCAGGAATAACACTTCCCTGTCCAGCAAGCCCTCCTCAATGCCTTCGAGATCGAACTGGTTTTTGCGGTAACGCAGGTAGTTAAACGTAAACGACTCTTTTCCAGCGTAATAAATATACTTAGATGGGTACTGGTAGGAGCTGGTAAAAACCACGGGTTTGTCGCCGGCAATTTTTTCAACTTCCGCCGCCCACACATCCCAGTTGTGAAATTCCTTTTGCAGTTTAAGCCCGGTTTGCGAAGCCGTGAAGTCAAATGCCAGGTACACACGCAACAGGGCGATCAGCAAAATGCTGATGGCGCTCAAAATGTAAACGGGTTTATGCCAGCTTAGCTTTTGTTCGATGGCAGGGTACGCCAGAAGAATGATGGGAATGTAGGCAGCCACCGTCCAGTTGGCCTCCACAGGTCCCAGGAAGCTGAACAGCAGTCCGAAACTCATAATGCCGTAAACATTGAAAGTCAATGCCTTGGAAAACAAATCTTTTGCCGGGGGACGGAAAGCATAGTAAAGAAAGAAAAAAGCCACCAAAGGGTTCAGCAGGACAATCTGTCCCAGGACGTAATTCACCGGGTTCATCCAGGTGAAAAAGCTGTTGCGGCTGCGCTCAACCAGGTGAAAATACAGGGAAACAAAATCGTGATTGATTTGCCAGAGCAGGTGAGGCACCATCGCCAGGGCCGACAAAGCCACGATGGCCCAAAAGGTCTTGCGGCGAAGCAGTTTCGGGTTGGAAGCAAAGGTGAAAACCACCACCAGCAAGCCGAGGTACTTGCTGTACAGCGTACCCGCGATGGCCAGTGCAACCAGCAAAACATCCAGCCAACGGTCACGTTCAAGATAGTTCTTGTAAAAGTACAGGAAAAGGGTGGTGAAAAAAATCAGCGGGATATCGGGCACGGTGATGAAGCCTCCGGCATGGATGATGAAAACCGAAAACAGCAACACGAAAAACAAAAGGTAATTCTTCACCTTTGCCATCTCCACGATCAGTGCAATGGTGCCTACCGATATGGCACTGATCAAAAGCCGGACGCCCGCCTCGCTGTGTGTGAACAATGTTCCCAAACGGATGAGCAGGGCAATAACGGGGGGATGATCGTAGTAGCCCCAGGCAAGGTTCAGTGAATAAAAGTAGTAGTAAGCTTCGTCGTGCAGCAATTCGGTAAAATGCGCCTGCAACAGATTAACCACAAACCAGGCTGCTAGCATGGCATGGTAAAAAGTTTTCGAGCGAAAAAATGAAACTTTGCTTCGGTGTTTGCGCATCGGCGATCAGGATATTGATGCAAAGGTAATATTTCCACGTTTTGACCAAAAAGGGATCGGTATTTCTCCGCTTTTGACAACAGCTTGTACCCGAAGTCCGTTTAATCGGAAAGTAGTTTTATTTTTGCCTTTTCGCCCGTTTTAATATGAACCCGAAACGCCTTCGGCAGAAGCATCACCAACTTTTCGGCAGCGAGGCCGAATTGATGGTCCGCGCACCGGGCAGGATCAACCTCATCGGCGAGCACACGGACTATAACGATGGTTTTGTCTTCCCGGCTGCCATTGACAAAGCCGTTTATTTTGCCGTTTCGCAAAACAACAAAGGGCTGTTCCGCTTTTATTCGGTTGACTTCGACGAGTACTTCGAGATGAAAGTCTCCGCACTTTCGCGAAGCGGTACGGTCTGGGCAAACTACCTGCTGGGGGTTGCCCGTCAGTTCGTCAAAGCGGGTCATGCAATCCGGGGAGTGAATTGCGTTTTCGGCGGCGACATTCCTGTTGGCGCGGGACTTTCTTCGTCAGCTGCGCTGGAAACGGGCTTTGCCTTTGCCCTGAACCGGCTTTTCAACTGCGATGAAAGTCTGCTCAGCCTGACAAAAATGGCCCAAAAGGCAGAGCATGAATTTGCAGGGGTGATGTGCGGCATCATGGATCAGTTTGCCATCCTTCAAGGCAAAAAAGGAAATGCCATGCGTCTGGACTGCCGCAGCCTTGATTTCGATTACGCGCCGCTGGAACTTTCGGAGACCCGCATCGTTTTATGCAACACCAAAATCAAACACGCCCTTGCTTCCTCTGAATACAATTCCCGCAGGAAGGAATGTGAACAGGGGGTACAAATCCTGAAAAAATATGATCCTTCAATAAGCGCTTTGCGCGATGCCGGCATTGTATTGCTGGAAGAACACCGGACAGAGTTGGGCGAAACTGTTTTTAAACGTTGCAAATACGTGCTGGAAGAAAACAACCGTGTGAACGAAGCTTTTCCCGCGCTGCAAAAAGGAGACGTTGCCAGCCTGGGACAACTCTTGTTTCAGTCGCACGAAGGGCTGAAAAATGAATTTGAGGTCAGTTGCGGTGAGCTGGATTTACTGGTTGATCTTGCCCGCCGGATGGAAGGGGTGAGCGGCGCCAGGATGATGGGCGGGGGCTTCGGTGGTTGTACCATCAACCTTGTGCAAAAAGTACACACGGAAGATTTTGCAAAGAAAATCACCGAAAGTTATCGAAAAGCCACTGGCACCTCTCCTGAAATTTATGTTGTGAAAATTGCCGGCGGAACAGGTGAAGTTATGATTTAATAAAAATGAACTTTTCCAAAGTTTGAAACTTTGGAAAAGTTCTTCAAAAAGGAAAACAAATGACCCTTGGATTTTCAACTTTGGATTACATCATTTTCGGACTTTATGCCCTTACCATCATCGGGGTTGGCTTGTGGGTTTCGCGCAAAAAAGAAGGCAGAGACAAAACCTCCGACGATTACTTTCTGGCCAGCAAATCGCTGACATGGTGGGCGGTGGGTGCCTCGCTCATCGCGGCCAACATCTCTGCCGAGCAGTTCATCGGCATGTCGGGTTCGGGCTTTGCCATCGGACTGGGCATCGCTTC
>JAJRWG010000207.1 GCA_024276895.1 Bacteroidota bacterium | reverse complement strand
CTGAAGTCAATCGACATCAGTCAGTTGCCCAGCGGCAGTTATTTTCTGGTTCTGGAAAGCCGCGACAGGGAAAATAAGCTGCTGTCAATGCGTGAAATATTTTTTCAGCGCTACAACCCTTATGTTTCGTTTAACGAAGCTGAAGTAATTTCGCTTGACCCGACTAATACTTTTGCCAGTCGCATCAAAGACCGCGATTCGCTGTCAAAATTTATTGACTACACCTTCCCCATCTCAACTTCTTCGGAGCGTTTGTTCGTCAAATCGATGCTCAAAGACGCCGACCTGGCAACCATGCAGCGCTATTTTCTTCATTTCTGGCAGCAGCGTAACAGACTAAACCCCGAAGGGGCATGGAAGGATTACCTTCAGCGCGTGGAACAGGCCAATGAAAACTTCAGGACAGTAGCCATCGAGGGCTACCGCAGCGACAGGGGACGCGTGTACCTTCAGTACGGTCAGCCAAATGTAATTACGGAAAGCCACAACGAACCTGCAGCCTACCCTTACGAAATATGGCATTATTATCAGCTGGGCAGCCAAAGGGACATCCGTTTTGTTTTTTATACCAAGGAAATTGCTACCAACGATTTTCAGTTAATTCATTCTACTGCCAGGGGTGAACTGAACAACTACCGCTGGCAAACTTTCATATATTCCCGGACCTGGGATCCCACCAGCATCGACAACGGAGTTATCCCTGATACCTGGGGAAGCAACGCCACGGATTATTATTTAAGACCACGTTAGTTGAAAAGCGCCCAAAATCCATTTAATCTGCTTACTTTTGTATCTTTGTTTTAGGCGCTGACGAGTTGTTTTCACCACCAAAAGGAAGAATACTCCGCATTGAAAAAAGTTGCTGTTGTCATATTGAACTACAATGGGAAAAAATTTCTGAGGAAGTTTCTTCCTTTGGTCATTGAACGGTCGGCCGGAGATGCCGAGATATGGGTTGCCGACAACAACTCGCTGGATGGTTCGGTGGAGGTATTACAGGAAGAGTTTCCGGAGGTAAAACTCATTGAAAACAAATTCAATGAAGGATTTGCCACAGGCTATAACCTGGCGCTCCGTCAGATCGAAGCCGATTACTACGTGCTGCTGAATTCCGACATAGAGGTGGGCGAAAACTGGATTCCTCCGGTGATCGAGCTGATGGAGTCAGATGAGCAGATCGCTGTCTGCCAGCCTAAGATTCTCGATTATTTCAATAATGAGAGATTTGAATACGCGGGAGCGGCAGGTGGATTTATCGACAAGTACGGCTACCCCTTTTGCAGGGGCAGGGTGTTCCAGTCGCTGGAAACCGACCGCGGACAGTACGATGAGCCTGTCGAGGTATTCTGGGCTACAGGTGCAAGCATGTTTGTAAAAGCTGACCTCTATCACAAATATGGAGGTCTGGACGATGATTTTTTCGCACACATGGAAGAAATTGACTTTTGCTGGCGACTGAAAAACGAAGGCTATAAAATCATGTGTTGCCCTGCGTCCAAAGTTTACCATGTGGGCGGCGGCACCCTGCCCAAACAATCGTCGCGCAAAACCTACCTGAATTTCCGCAACAACTTTGCACTGCTATACAAGAACTTGCCCGCAAACCGGCTGCTCAAAACTTTTGTGGCACGTCTGTTTCTGGATGGTATTGCAGGGCTTAAATTCCTGCTTCAGGGTGGATTTCAGGATTTCGTTGCCGTCATCGAAGCCCACATATATTTTTACAAAAATTTTAGAAGGCTCAAGCAGAAACGAAAAAAACTCAAGCAAAACAAGGTGAGTAAGATGTATCAGAAAAATATTGCGTTTGAGCACTATCTTTTTGGTAAAAAGAAATTTACCGACCTGGATCCAGGGGCATTTAGCTGAATTTTCTGAAATACTCCAGCGCAAGGTAGTAAGAGTCGAGCCCAAAGCCGATGATGGAACCCACGCAGTAAGGGGCGATGTACGAAACCTGTCTGAAATCTTCACGGGCCATTACATTTGAAATATGGACGTCCACCACCGGAGTGTCGATGGCCTGGATGGCATCGCCGATGGCTACCGAGGTGTGGGTATAAGCACCTGCATTCACGATGATGGCATTAAACTCAAGATCGGCCTCGTGCAATTTGTCGATGATCTCTCCTTCGATGTTCGACTGGAAACAACTGATCTCAAATTCGGGAAAATGCTGTTCGATTTCATCAAAATAATCCTCGAAAGAAAGCTCTCCGTAGATGTTGGTTTCCCTGGTGCCAAGCAGGTTCAGACTCGGTCCGTTGATGATGAGTATTTTCATTCCCACTTTACTTTGAATTTCCGTACAAATGTAGCGATTGTTTTTGATTAGCGGTAACCGAACAATCAGCGAAACAACTCTTTTCTTTTCTGCACTTTATTTGTACTTTTGCAGCAATATAAAAGGGGTGCCTTAATACAACGGGCTGAGATCAAACCCTCTGAACCTGAAACGGATAATGCCGGCGTAGGGAAAGAGAAAAGATTCAAATTATTAAACTCGGGATTCGTTGTTTGAGCAAGGTGCTGCTACGGTTTAAACATTTTTCGCTATGAAAAACCAATGGTTTATTGTGTTGCTAACGGCACTGCCGCTGCTGGCAACAGCCCAGTTCAGTCTCAGTGGAAAGATAACAAACAACGAAAACGGGGAAGCCCTTGCCGGGGCAAACGTCGTTTTGGTGGGAACTTACATTGCTACGGTTACTGGGCCCGAGGGCGTGTACAACTTTAAACGGCTGAAAAAAGGAGACTATACATTAAGGGTTTCATTCGTCGGTTTTAAAGCTGTAGAAAAAGAGGTGTCAGTGGAAAAAGATACCCGTCTGGACATTCAGATGGAATCTGCGGTCTCTCTCACCGACGAAGTGATCATCACCGCCACCAGGGCGCAAAATAAATCCCCGCTGAGTTTTACGGAAGTCGATCAGGAACAGATCAACCGCGAAAATACCGTGAAAGACCTGCCTTATTTACTCACGTCTTCCCCTTCGACCGTTGTTACTTCCGATGCCGGTGCGGGTGTGGGTTATACCAGTATCAGGATCAGAGGAACAGACCTGACCCGCATCAACGTTACACTGAACGGTGTGCCGGTTAATGATGCCGAATCGCAGAATGTATTTTTCGTGGACTTACCCGATCTGGCTTCATCAGTCGATAATATTCAGATTCAGCGGGGTGTGGGAACATCCAGCAACGGGGCGGCTTCGTTCGGGGCCAGCATCAACATTAAAACCAGCCCTTTCAGGCCGAAAATGTATGCCGAGATCAGCAGTTCGGCCGGTTCGTTCAACACCTTTAAAAATACACTGAAGTTTGGCTCGGGTCTGATCAACGGGAAGTTCAGCCTCGACGGGCGCATCTCCCTGCTGAGTTCCGATGGTTACGTTGACCGCGCTTCGGCGAACATGAACTCTGTGTATCTTTCGGCAGCTTTTTTAGGGAAAAAAGACATTGTCAAACTTTACTTTATCCGCGGTAAAGAAAAAACATATCAAAGCTGGTACGGCAACCCGAAGGACAGTCTGAGAACCAACCCGACCTACAACCCTGCCGGCGAAATCTACGACAAAGAAGGTAATTTCATCGGGTTCTACGACAATCAGACGGACAATTACGGGCAAACATACTACCAACTGCATTACGCCCACGAGTTTACCAAAAAGCTGAACATGGTCACCACCTTGTTTTACACCAAAGGAAAAGGATATTATGAGAACTATAAAAACAATAAAAAGTTTTAGGATTACGGACTGAACGACACCATCATCGGTGGTGACACGGTTTCGCGCACCAGCCTCATCGAACAAAAATGGCTTGATAATGATTTTTACGGGCTGAACATGTTTTTAAATTATACTGCCAGTAAGATGTTGCTCAACTTTGGCGCCGGCTGGAACCGCTACCAGGGCGATCACTTCGGAAAAGTTATCTGGGCACAAATTGCCCGCCTGGGCGACTACGACCGCAACTGGTACTTCGGCACGGGCGACAAAACGGAGTTCAACGTTTTTGCCAAAGGTAATTTTGCAGTGAGCGAGCATGTAAACCTGTATGCCGATCTGCAATTCAGGACAATTAACTACAAAATAGGCGGAACCGACGATGACCTGAGCGATGTTACACAGCAGCACACTTACAATTTCTTTAACCCGAAGGCAGGTGTTTTTTACGAGCCTGACAAAAACAACAGCCTGTATTTTTCGGTCGCGGTGGCCCACCGTGAACCCAACCGCTCTGTTTTCCTTGATGCCGACCCGGGGCAACTGGTTAAGCCCGAAAGACTAACGGACTATGAATTGGGATACCGTTACCGAGTCCAGCACTTGTCGCTGGAGGCCAATCTGTTTTTCATGGATTACAAAGACCAGCTTGTGCTCACGGGAAAGATCAACAATGTGGGAGCACCCATCCTGACCAACGTGCCCGACAGCTATCGTCAGGGAATAGAAATCGAACTTGCCTTCAATGTTTTTAAAATAGTGGACTGGAGCCTCAATGCAACATACAGCCAAAACAAGATCAGGGAGTTTACCGAGTACGTTGATAACTGGAACTTTTGGGACGATCCCGGCAGCCAGCCCTACCAGTACGAAAAATTTCTTGGTAAAGTGGATATTTCGTTCTCACCCGACTGGGTTGCAGGAAGTAATTTGCGCGTGAGCCCTTTCAAAGGATTCTCGGTCAGCCTGGTAACTAACTACGTGAGCCGGCAATACATCGACAACACATCGAGCCGCGAAAGGAGCCTGGAACCGTACCTGGTGAACAACCTCCTGTTTTTTTATACCGTCAACCCGAAATGGATGGATAAAATTGAGTTCATCCTGAACCTGAACAACATTTTTAACGAGCAGTACGAAACCAACGCCTGGGTGTACCGCTACGTTTGGGAAGGCCGGGAGTATGAAATGAACGGCTATTTTCCACAGGCGGGCTTTCATTTTAATGTGGGTATTAATTTGAAGTTTTAACCGCCAATAATTCTATTTTTGCCCTTCTTATACCGTCCGTTCCGATGAATCGTTTGTTTCCGGCCATTTTGTTGCTGTTTGTTGTTCAGCTTGCTTTTGCGCAGCCTTTTAGCCTTGACTCCGCCTGCAGGATCATCTCATCTGATGCCGGTGATAATTTGTTTCCCCGCTGGTCGGACGACGGCACCCGCATGCTTTTCCAGTCCAACCGCAACGGAAACTGGGATGTGTTTGCCTACGATTTCGCGGCGGATACGCTTCTGCAACTGACCTCGGATACAAGCAACGAGCAGCATCCCGTCTGGTTACCCAATAGCAATGCCATTGTGTTCGATTCCGACAGGAGGGGGGGACCGTTTCTTTACAAAATGGATTTGACGGGCGGGGAAGTGAAGCCGCTTTTTAAACGAAAGATCCTTTGCCGGCAGGCCTCATTTCCCACGGAAAGCCGCTTGGTTTATTTCTCCGGTTTTGACGACAGGACGAGCAAATGGGCGATTTACAGCTACGATTTCAGATCGGACAACCTGAATAAATTAACCGAACTGTCAGGCGATTGCTTTTTACCTGATGTTTCTCCTGACGGTAAACACATTTTATTTCAGCGAAGGGTTAATGCTTACCCGTACGATCATTTTGCCATTTTGAATTGGTACGGAAACCCGGAAATGGAAATAGATAGCTTGCAAGCCACCAATCCCGTCTGGGGCCTGAGCGGTCTGAAGATCTATTTTGTTTCGACCAGGGACGGGTTGGAAGGGGAAGTTTACAGCATCTGGAAAAACGGCTCTCACCTGGAACGACTTACCCGCGACACCCTGGAAACCAGAGTGCCTGCCGTTTCACCCGATGGTAGCAGTTTAGCCGTACCGGTGCGACGGGCAGACGGCTTCGTTATTGTGATTCTCGTCCCGGAAGAATAATAATTTCCAATTACCGTCACGAATCACTATCTTTGTCAGGAAATTGAATTGTACACAGGCAACCGGATTACGGCCTGAAATATTGGACTTTAGACATTAGACTTTTAAACATTAAACTTAAGAATACGCCATGGCACAACAACAAGAAATTAACCTGAGAAAGATGCTCCCCATCGGGGTGGTGGTTTTGGCCATCATTTTGATGATCATTTTCTGGAGCAGGATTACCGTTACTATCGAAGCCGGCCATGCCGGGGTTTTGTTCAAGACCTTTAGCGGCGGCATCGACACCACACAGACCTATAGCGAGGGGTTTCACTTTTTGGCACCCTGGAACAATATGGTCATTTACGAAACCCGGCAGCAGGAAACCGCCGAGGATATGAATGTGCTTTCCTCCAACGGATTAGAGATCAAGGCTGATGTCTCGGCCTGGTACCGTCCAAAGTACGAAAAGCTGGGGCTCCTCCATGCACGAATCGGAAAAGATTATTTGCGACGTGTAGTTATTCCGGCGCTCAGGGCTTCGGCGCGAAGCGTTATCGGACGCTACACGCCCGAACAGATTTATTCCACCAAACGCGATGCCATACAGGATGAAATTTTTGAAGAAACCAAGATTATTCTCGATGAAAAATACGTTGATCTGAACCAGGTGCTGATTCGCTCCATCGTTTTGCCGCCAACCATTAAGACGGCTATCGAAAGCAAACTGAAGCAGGAGCAGGAATCGCTGGAGTATAAATTTAAGCTGGAAAAAGCACAAAAAGAAGCCGAGCGCCAGCGCATTGACGCATCGGGAAAAGCCAAGGCCAACGAAATCCTGAATGCAAGCCTGACAGATAAGATTTTGCGTGAAAAGGGCATCAGCGCTACCGTGCGCCTGGCCGAGTCACCCAATACAAAGATTATTATCATCGGTAACAGCAAAGACGGCCTGCCGCTGATCCTTGGCGACAGCAAGTAAATATTTCAGCAGAAGTTAAACACATTATTTCCTGAAGTTTTGACAGTAAACGTCCGCATCAAAAACAAACGGGTTTCCTGGGAGTATTTCATCATCGAGAAACTGGTGGCAGGCATTGTCCTCACCGGAACGGAGATTAAATCCATCCGTCAGGGGAAGGCCAATCTTGCCGATGCGTTTTGTGTGTTTGAGCAAGGGGAATTGTTCGTGCGCAACATGCATATTTCGGAATACACTTACGGAACTTATAACAACCACCTTGCCAAACGTGACCGGAAACTGCTGCTCACCGCCCGGGAACTGAGAAAACTCAACACCAAGGTACGCGAAAAGGGGATGACCATCGTGCCGCTGACTTTGTTCATCAATGAACGCGGACTGGCCAAACTTGAAATAGCGCTGGTCAGGGGCAAACATTTCTACGACAAACGCGAAAGCCTGAAGGAAAAAGACCACAAACGGGAAATCGACCGGCATCTGAAACGGTAGAGCAAGTCTCCGGATTCGGTTAGCATCCGGGCGTTGTAGCTTCAACAGGGACATTTGCCGGGTCGGAACGAACAGGAAGAAGCCTTTTTAACCCGCTGAAAACAGGTTTTTTCGGCGGGCTATTTTCTCCCTTCCCACTCTTCGAGGAACTGCCCGATGTAAGCCTCCATGAAACGGTGACGTGCTTCAGCCAGCTTTTTCCCCGTCCTGGTTTTCATGCGGTCTTTCAGCAAAAACAGCTTTTCGTAAAAGTGATTTAACGTCGGTGCGCTGCTCTTTTTGTAATCTTCTTTGCTTCGGTGTTTTTGGGGAGGGATGTCAGGGTCGTAAAGCGCAAAGCCTTTGTGGCCGCCGTAATTAAAGGTACGGGCAATGCCGATGGCGCCCAATGCATCCAGCCGGTCAGCATCACCCACAACGTCCAGTTCCTTCGATTGAAATCCCGGGCCTTCAAAACTGTTTTTGAAAGAAATGTTTTTGATGATTTTCACCACGTGATCCACCACCTTTTCGTCAACACCTTGTTTCTGCAGAAAATCACGGGCAATTCCTGGCCCGAGGGTTTCATCACCGTCATGGAATTTGGCATCCGCAATGTCGTGAAGCAAGGCGCCCAACTGGACCACAAACGGGTCTGCATTCTCTTCCCCGGCCAGGCGGGTGGCTGTTTTCCATACACGGCAGGCATGCCACCAGTCGTGGCCTCCTTCGGCTTTACTCAGGCTTTGGCGGACAAAAACTGCAGTTTTTTCAATGGTTTCAATTTCCTTTGCCGTCATCTGATCATTTGCCTGAAGATGCGTTCATGCTTTGAACCTGCGTTGAATCCTGCAAAGACCGGATTACGGAAAGGGCTGCGCGGGCGTAAGCCAAGTGGGCCTGCGGCTGCGGGTGCCTGCCCTGATAATATTTCTTGTCAACGCCATAATCCTGAACGGCTTGTGCACCGTCAACCAAAACAAGCCGGGGTTTTTCGGCAAGAACTTTCAATAATGCCTCGTCGGGCTTATCCTGCGTTGAAACAGGCATGTACAAAACAATAATTCTGGTTTGGGGATCAGGAAAAAGCTTTTCAATCCCCGTGAAATAATAATCGTAAACTTCGTAAGCAGTGACTTTGGGTTCAAGGTAGTACTTACTCATGTTTTTGTACAACGAATGGTTTTTCAGGTAGATGTACAAAAAGCGGGGAACAGCCATAAATATCTTTGCATATTTTTCAAAGCTGAACCCGGGCCCTTCTTTGCGATACAACTCGGCAAGTTCGAAAATGCTGCGCGCGTTTGTGTGCGGGCGGACAACCAGTGTTTCCCCGTGCTTGTCGAGGTAAGCCACTGTCAGCGGTAACTTTTTGGAACGGTAGGGCGGGATGGGCGTCCTCGACCTGCTCAAAAGCCCTTTCCAGCATCCCAGGATGACGTATTTTGGCTGCAGCTTTTCCAGGATGCCGTCACTTTTAAGCTTTTGTGCTTTCAGCAGTGCGTGGATGTACGAGAAAGAACAAACCCCGTAATTGTATGCCGGCAGGTTTAAGCTGTCGGCAATAAACTGTGTAAATGTTTGCCCGGCGTTTATTTCGTCGCCGAAGGTAAGTGAACAACCCAGTGAAAGGACACCGCCGGGTTGGTAAGTGTCCGGGTTTTCCTGTTCGGCAATCCGGTAACCTAGGCGGTGGGTTTTTACATAAAAGCTGCTGTCGCTGATTGGGCCGGAGACGTTGCAGGCGAAATCAAATCCGATGCCGGGGTCGAAAATGTAAGTCCCCACAGGCCATCGGACAGTTTTGGTGAGCATACGTCCCAACTGCCGGTGGATTTGGTAGGATAAAATGGCATTGAAAACGACAAGTAAAAAAACAATGACGCTAAGCATGTAAATCCAGTAGAAAAATTTCTTCCTGGCTCCGGGTTTCATTTGGTTTTGGTTTGAACTTTGGTTAGGGCAAATATCAGGAAAATTCTTTGGTTTGTCCCTTAAAAGCCTTTCCAAACACCTTATTTAGAATGAAAAAAAATTATTTTTCTCATTTCCCGGGGATTCCGAAGCCGAATTAATACCTTTGCAATCTTAACGAATAAAAACCGCTAGAACATGAAATACGATATTTTAATACTGGGCAGTGGCCCGGGTGGTTACGTGGCGGCGATCCGCGCTGCCCAGTTGGGAAAAAAAGTTGCCGTTGTTGAGAAAGGCGACATCGGTGGTATCTGCCTTAACTGGGGATGCATTCCCGCCAAAGCTTTGCTGAAAAGTGCACAGGTGTTCAACTATGCAAGTCATGCTGCCGACTACGGCGTGAAAGTGGGCGGGAAAGTAACCGCCAACCTGGCAGAGATGGTCAAACGCAGCCGTGGTGTGGCCGAGGGAATGAGCAAAGGCGTGCAGTTCCTTTTCAAAAAGAACAAGATTGAACTTATCCAGGGAATGGGTAAAGTATTACCCGGTAAAAAAATTGCTGTCACCGATGACAAAGGAAAAACCACCGGATACACGGCTGACCACATCATCATTGCCACCGGTGCCCGCTCGCGGCAGTTGCCGAACCTGCCGCAGGATGGCAAAAAAATCATCGGCTACCGCGAGGCACTGGTGCTGGACAAAATGCCCGAAAACATGGTGGTCGTTGGTTCGGGAGCCATCGGCTCGGAGCTTGCCTACTTCTTCAACAGCATCGGTGTGCAGGTGACCCTGGTGGAGTTCCTGCCCAATGTGGTGCCGCTGGAGGATGAGGAGGTTTCCAAAGCCCTGGCACGTTCATTCAAAAAAGCCAAAATGAAAGTGATGCTGGGATCCAGTGTTGAGAAAGTGGATACCTCCGGCAAAAAATGCAAGGTCACCATCAAGACCAAAAAAGGTGAAGAGGTGATTGAGACTGATATCGTGCTGTCGGCCGTAGGAATCACCACCAACATCGAAGGCATCGGCCTTGAAGAAACCGGTATCAAAAGCGAGAACGGCAAAGTGGTGGTGGATGATTTTTACCGGACCAATGTGGAGGGCTACTACGCCATTGGCGACATCGTGAAAGGACCGGCACTGGCTCACGTAGCCTCTGCCGAAGGCATCACCTGCGTGGAAAAAATCGCCGGACTGGAAGTGGAGCCCATCGACTACGGCAACATTCCTGCCTGTACCTACACCAGCCCCGAAGTGGCTTCGGTGGGCATGACCGAAAAGGTGGCCAAAGAAGCCGGTTACGAAATCAAAGTGGGGAAATTCCCCTACACGGCTTCCGGAAAGGCCAGTGCCGCAGGGAAAAAAGACGGGTTTGTCAAGGTTATTTTTGATGCTAAATATGGCGAGTGGCTGGGTTGCCACATGATCGGCGAGAATGTGACCGAAATAATTGCCGAAGCCGTTGTGGCCCGTAAACTGGAAACCACCGGCCACGAAATCCTGAAAGCCGTCCACCCGCACCCCACCATGTCGGAAGCCATTATGGAAGCCACCGCCGCCGCATATGGGGAGGTGATACATTTGTAGGTTTTATATCTCTGTTATTCAAAATGCAGACCTAAAATCAGAAATATGACTTACATGAAGAAGTCATTACTGTTAATTTCTTTGCCTTTCCTAATATTGACGGATGTATTATCACAATCCTGCCTTCCTAATGGAATAACATTTACAACACAGGCAGAAATTGACAATTTTCAGACGAATTACCCTAATTGCACTGAGATTTAAGGGGATGTTGAAATTCAGGGAGCAGAAATAACTTCTTTGAAAGGTTTAAATGTAATAGTGTCGCTTGGTGGATATCTCCATATTCGAGATTGTATAAACCTTTCCGACCTAAATGGTCTTGATAGTCTGGAATCAATTGAAGGAGATTTTTGGATTTTGGATTGTGATAATCTCTCAAGTATTGTTGGAATTGACAGCCTCAGTTTGATAGGTGGAGATTTGAAAATAATACGCTGTTCCTCTCTTCAATCTATTACAAATTTATCGAATCTAGATTCCATTGGGGAAGGACTAACTATTTATGAAAACGATTCACTTACTAATCTATCCGGAATTGAAGGTATTACCGACTTGAATGGGGGGATAAATATAAGTTTCAATAACTTATTGAACAGTTTAACGGGATTAAACAATCTACATTCAATAGGTGGAGGACTAGGTATTGTTAAAAACAATTCACTAACTGACTTAACCGGTCTGGATAGTTTATCTTCAATTGGCGGAATTACAGATATAAGCAGAAATGCAAACCTTGAGAATTTAGTTGGTCTTGACAATTTATCATCAATTGGAGGTGTGCTTAGCATTGAAGATAACAATTCCTTAGAGAATATTGCGAGTTTAAGTAGTTTATCTTCAATAGGAGCCGCACTTATGATTATTTCAAACCCTTCTCTCGAAAATCTGACAGGTCTTGAAAATATAAGTGATATTAATGATTGGATTACTATTTCTCAAAATACAGTACTAGAAGATTTAGCTGGGTTGAGTAATTTGACTTTTATTGGTCAAAGTCTTGAGATTAGTTATTGTGATTCGCTTTACTCGATAACTGGCTTAGATAGCCTAACTTATATTGGCACAGCTTTAACAATAAGGGGTAACCTAATGTTAACAAACCTTGATGGTTTAAATAATGTAAATTATATCGGAGAGGATATTGGGATTTATTCAGATTCATCTTTAACAAGTCTAATTGGTATTGATAGTGTCAACACTGATTCCATTAGCTATCTACATATTGTTGATAACCCTTTACTCTCTACGTGTGATGTTCAAAGCATTTGTAATTACTTACTTAACTCTTCAGGAGATGTTTACATTAATAACAATGCACCGGGCTGTAATAACCAGGAAGAAGTTGAATATGCTTGTCTTGTTGGTGAACAAACTCAATCAATTGTAGCGTCGAAAATAACACTATTCCCTAATCCAACTTCAAATAAGGTTAATATTTCATCAAAAGACTTTACATTTGAAAAAGTCAACATTTATAACAACTTTGGACAAAAAGTATTATCAATAGAACGACCTGACGAAAAAGTTGATATTTCTTCACTAAATTCAGGAATCTATTTTATTGAGTTAATATCAAATGAAACAAGAATCAAAGAGAAATTAATAATTAAATAAAGCACTTTGCCCAACAGCAAATCATATCCCATAGCCGGTTTAGATAAACTACAAGTGTTCAACAAAAACCCTGAATAATGAACAACCTCTTCACCCCCATCCAAATCGGCGGACTCACCCTTGCCAACCGCATTGTGATGGCACCACTTACACGCAACCGTGCCGACAACCCGGAGCATAAGGCCAACGCACTCATGGCAGAGTACTACCGTCAGCGGGCAACGGCAGGACTGATCATCTCGGAAGGCTCGCAAATCTCTGAGCAGGCGGTGGGCTATGTGAACACACCGGGCATTTACAGCCGGGAACAAGCCGAAGCCTGGAAACAGGTGACACAGGCCGTTCACGACAAAGGCGGTAAGATTTTCATTCAGCTCTGGCATGTAGGGCGTTTGTCCCATCCCGATTTTCACGGTGGCAAGTTACCGGTCGCCCCTTCAGCCATCAATCCCGGCCACTACACCAAAACGCCGCAGGGACGTAAAGTGACGGTGACTCCCCATGCCCTGACCGTAGAAGAAATCAAATCCGTCGTGATAGATTTCAGCCGTGCAGCCGCCAATGCCATGGAAGCCGGTTTCGACGGGGTGGAAATCCACGCTTCCAACGGTTACCTGCTGCACCAGTTTTTTGCGCCTTGTACGAATGTAAGGACGGATGATTACGGCGGAAGCATCGAAAACCGAACACGCATCCTTTTTGAGGTATTGGATGCAATGAAACAGGTGATCCCCGAGAACCGCATCGGCGTCCGTCTGAATCCTTCGGCCCACGACTACCACGGCATGAGCATAACAGAAGACACCCTCCCCACCTTCGATTATTTAATTGACAAACTGAATGAGTACAAGCTGTCCTACCTGCATCTGTCAGAGCCTTTTACCGATGTGTGGGATGTCCCTTTTGCCGAGCCGCACATCGCCCGGCGTTACAGAAAAATTTACAAAGGAAAGCTGATGATCAACAAGGGATTCACTTTTGAAAGCGGCAACAAGATCATTGCCGGCGGGCTGGCTGATCTGGTGTCTTTTGGTGTGCCTTTTATTGCTAATCCTGACCTTGTCCGGCGTTTTGAACTCGGTCTGCCTTTGGCCGAAGCCGACAGGACTACTTTTTACACCCGGGGCCCGGAGGGTTACACCGACTACCCGTTTTATTCAGGCTAACTAATAATGTACAACTTTTGCAAGACCCTTTTCCACCAGTTCGTCATTCAAAGAGGTTTCACTGTCGGCAAACCAGATAACCCCGATATACCTGCCATACTTGCCGGTAAGTTTAGAAGTCTCGATCCGGACAACATTATTGTTTTCCGTAAATCTTTTTATCACGTAGTTCTTGGCCTTCATCCCGGCTTTGTATTCCTCCGAATCATGCTTTTGCCCATAGGTTTCAGGAGTATTAATATTGGCCAGCCTGATGCGTTGATTGGTAGTCATTTTAAAACCCATGTCAATAATCAGGTCAATGGTGTCACCGTCAACAACACGGTCTAAAGTTGCTTTGTATTCGTACATTTTAGTTGTTTTTGTTTGTACAAAAGTAGTATTTATTGTTTCAAAAACCGGATAAGATGAAATGAACGAATCATCCGGGCCATTTCAATATCCAGTGTTTGTATTGTACCCAGTCCCAAACACTTTCGCCAAACCAGCAGCCACCGTAGGAATAAATCATTTTCAGGTTGTATGCGCTAAAGAAGATTAGCAAAAAGTAAAACAGGAATTGCACTGTTTTTTGTTTGGGGTATTGAATTAAATAAGCCAAAGGAAAACTAAGCAGTGCATAATATTCCACAAAGTTTCTGGCAGCAAAACCACAACCAAAATGCCAGCTACACCAGGAAGCAGAAATATAAATCAAAAGCAGGGCCGTTATCAGTATCAGCCATCCATTTTTATGTTTATTTCGAATCATCAGTATCAGTCCGAAAAACATGAACAGCACGAGCGGATTGTAAAGAATAAGCCCGTTGTTCGGGGCAAACAGGAATTCAATAATCCGT
>JAJRWG010000206.1 GCA_024276895.1 Bacteroidota bacterium | reverse complement strand
GTTGCCATGACCTAAAATCAGATTGATGACATTTGGTTCAAAGTTAAAACAAAAAATCAAGTTGTAAACATCAGCCGCCAAATATTCTTTAAAATCTGCCCGGAGTGGTTTTTGCTAATCCACAGTTCTTATTTTTGCACCTATGTCCGCGTTCGAAAATTTCATTCAGAAACTTCAGGAAAGATTATTCAAAAGCCTTCCCGGAAGGACTGCCCAGTGGAAGATGGCACCCATCACAAGACTGATTGAGCTGGAAAGACTGAAACCTGCCGGGCAGGCCAAAAAGAGCGCCGTGCTCATACTTTTTTACCCTGACAACGGCAAAACAAGGCTCATCCTCATCAAACGCGCCCTCGACCGAAGTGTCCACAGCGGACAGGTTTCTTTTCCCGGGGGCAAGCAGGAAAAGTCGGACAGAAATCTGGAGGCAACCGCGCTTCGCGAGGCCTATGAGGAAATCGGTATCGCGCCCGAAGCCGTTACCATTATCGGAATGCTGAGCAGTATTTACATTCCGCCCAGTAATTTTGAAGTATTCCCTTTTGTGGGTTTTGTGCCTGAAAAGCCGGTGCTCAACGGAAATATTGAAGTCCAGCGTATTCTGGAAGTGGAATTTGCGGAATTGCGCAACCCGGCAACCCGTATTGAAAAACCCGTTTTCAACCGCAATGGAGAAGAAGTGCTGGTTCCCTGTTATTTTATTCAAAACGAGATCATCTGGGGGGCCACGGCGATGATCCTGTCAGAATTGGTGGAAGTTGCAGGGGAGATTGAAGTTTAAGCTCAGGGGCAGGAAAACAAAAACCCGGTGTGACCGTTGGGACACCGGGTTCTTTCAGTCTGCTGGCTTTCCTTATTCCTCGATCACGATTTCATGTGTGATCCTGGCTGCTTTACGCAACATCTCCGAGACGCCGCAATAACGTTCCTGCGAAAGGTTTACCGCTTTCTCCAGCTTATCCATGGGCAGGTCTTTACCCCTGAAAATGTATCGGATGTTGATGAGGTTGTAATATTTGGGGTGTTCGTCCGTCATTTCGGCACTGACCTCAACATTAAAGTAATCGGGTTTAACACGCATTTTTCCCAAGATGGAGATCACATCCATGCCGGTGCAGCCACCCAGCGAAACCAGGGTGAGGGGTTTCGGCCGCGGGCCGCGGTTCTGGCCACCGACTCTTTCTGCGGCATCCAGGGTGATTTTAAAATCGTTGACTTCGGCTTCAAAAGCCATATTTTCTGTCCAGGTTACATTTACTTTTTCACTCATAATTTTTAAGATTTAAATTTTGGGCAAAAATAGCCAAAAAGGGCAAAAGGTATCCTAATCGTTAAAACCGATGGCCCCGGGGATGATGCCGGCCTGGATGGTATCCATGATTTTCCCCTGCGGGTTGAAACGGTACACAAAACCATTCCGTGTGTAATCAAGGGCGTCGCAAAGGTAGATTTCGTCGTTGCGAGGGTCAATGGCAAGCTGGTAAGGCAGTTCGGCATAGCTCTGGATAAAGGGTTCGGGGATGATGCCCGTTGTATTGATGGCGGCACGGTATATGATGCGGTCAATAAAGTACAGTACGTCTCCCTTCTTGTTGATCACAAGGGAAGTGGGCGAACTGTTGATTTCAGGGAATTTCATGGTGTAAATTACCTTGCGGAACAGCGGGTCAATTTGCCAGAGGCTGGGTTTTTCCTGGTTGTCGAAGCCGCCACTGCATAGCACCCAAAGCTTGCCGTCTTTGTCAAGACACATGCTGTTAGGTTCGATGCCCACGGTGATGGAGTCGATGAGCCGGTCTTCCTCGCTATTCACCACCATGATCAGGTTGTTGGGCACAATTTGGTTGAGTGCCGACCAGTTGGCCACAAACACTTTGTTGCCTGTTTTGACCATTTCTTCACTGCTTCTTCCCAGATCGATCTTTCCGCTGACGGTCAGGCTTTCCATGTCAACAACGGATAGTTCAGGGCTGCTGAGGTCCGAGATGTAGGCTTTCTGCTCACTGACAAAAAGCAAATGCCGCGGCGATACCAGGCCGGTGATCTTGTCTTCAAATTTACCGGTTCTTCTGTCGATGACGTAAACCACTCCGGAATTGTTCACCACGATATAGGCCTTCTCACCGTGTATGGTGATGCTTTGGGCCACGTCACCCAGCGGGGTGTTGTTCTGCTTGAAAAACAATTGCTGAATAGTTTCTTTGGCTCCGGTCTGATAATAGGTCAGCGATGCGTTGGCCGAGTTGAAGTTGCCTTCGTTAACGATGTAAATCCCTTTGCCCAGCACATCGGGAATGGGATCCGGTGGCGGATTGTCATCTTTGCAGGCCGTCAGGAGGGTGAGCAAAAAAAGTGTGAATGCAAAAAACTTTCTCATCTTGTTGTTCTCATTTTTATTGCGAAGCATTACCTCATGAAAAACCGCAGGCTCAGTTCGTAGTTTCTGCCGGGTGTGGCACGCCATAAAACGGACTGGTACTGTAAATCGAAAAGATTATTGACGCGGCCTTTCAATTCGATGCCAAATTTAAGAATTTCCCAGGTTTTCCCCAAAGAAACATTGCTGATCAGGTAAGCAGGCAGCAAATCGGGGAAGGTTTCCCCCGGGTTCATGGTGGTTTTCCGTTCGCCGGTGTAGCTCAGGTTCCAGCGAAATGAAAAGCCGCTGTATGAAAGCCAGGCAAAGCCGTTGCCGTTGTGCTGGGGCACGTAGATCAGTTGTTCGCCGGCGTAGCCTTTTTCGACAGCCTCCGTACTCTCGTCGGTGGTGCGTGTGAAATTGTAGCCTGCACGCAGTGCCCAGGACAATTTGTTCAGCTTTCCTTTCAGGTACAAAGAGGCCTCCAGCCCGCGGGCATAAACCTGCGCAACGTTCTCCGCCGTCCAGTACTGGAAGTCCCCCGGCTTCCACAGTATCCAGTTTTTGACTTTCGATGAAAAAAAGCTGAGGTCCGCTTGCAGGCTCAGCGAAAAGGGGAAAGCATGGCTGTAGGCCAGGCCGCCGTCCAGCTGAAAAGACTGTTCGGTTTCCAGATTCTCATTACCTCCCGGCACCCAGTAAAGGTCGTTGAGGGAGGGGAGGTGGTCATTTTGGGAAAGACTTGCCCGAAAGTAAAGATCGCTGTTGCGCAGCAGCCGCAGCCCGGCTCCAAGATAAGGCATGGGACGTAGGAAAGCCTGACCGGCATATTCCTGCCGCAGCAAGAAATCCAGCGAAAGTCGCTGCCAGAAAGTCTTTTCCAGCCGCACAAACAGCCCGGCAGAGTTTCGTCCTTTGGCGGTGGCGTAATTGTTTGTCCTGACTCGTTCGTGACGAAGGTCGAGGCCGGCGGTAAACAAAAAACCCTGTCCGAACTCCCTGTTCATTTTGATCTTGACAAAAATGCCATCCGTAATATTATTGGAGTTGATGAGGGTGTCGCGGGTGTCGTCCGCACTCCCTGATGTTTCCAGAAAGTAGTTCAGGGTTTCGTGGAACCAGGCTGCGCTCGCCATCACGCGGGTTTCAGCCTTGTTGTAATTCCATTCCAGCACATTGCGTGAGGCGAAGTTCTGCTGATATTCCAGTGGGTCGCCGCCCTGCAACACATTGGTCATGGTGGCCGGGATGTTTCGTTTGTTCCACTGATTCCAGCTTGTGAAGCTGATTTGTTGCGCATCCGACAGCCTGTAGGCAAAACGCTGGCTGAAGCCGGTGTTACGGACCTCTGCCTTTGCCTGCTTCATCCATTGGGCAGGAATGACGGCGTTGTTGTAGTAGGAAAAATCGTTTTTGGAAGCCTGTAAAACAAAACGGGTTGCCGAAACAAAACGACCGGCACGCAGGTTCAGGGCAGCCGTGGTGAGGTAGGTGTCAAAACTGCCGATTTGCTGGGTGATGTCGAGCAGCGGATCATTTGCCATGTCTTCCGTGCCCAGTTCAATGCTGCCACCCAGCGCCCCCGGAATGGATTCCAGCGAACTGCCTCCGTAAAAGAGTCCGGCACGGTCAAAAAAAGCAACGGGAATTTGCGAAAGGTCGGTTTGTCCCAGCATGGAGGAGTTCAGGGGAAATCCGTTCCACAACACCTGGGTGTGTGATGCGGCCGTCCCGCGGAAGGAAACCGTTGCCAATCCGCCCCGTCCGTAAGTTTTGATAAAGATCACCGAGTTGTCCGCCAACAGTTCCGAGAGGTTGTACTGGCTGTAATCGCTTTTAGTGAGCGAGTCGATGGTGGTTGTCTTAACGGTTCTGTTCTGCATGGTTTGTATCGAAATGATTTCCATTTCGCGCAGTTGCAGGGTGTCGAAAGACATTTGTGCTGACAGCAGTTTGGCGAACAGCATCAGCAACAGGGAAAGCGGAACTGCCCCGGCCTGCTGCGGGTTTAATCTGGAAGCTGTATTTCTTTTGGCACGAATCAAAACAATGCTACTGTTTCAGTATTTTCATTGTGACGCTGCCTTTTTCGGTCAGGAAACGGGCAAGCAGCAGCCCTGCCGGAAAAGATGAAACATCCACTGTAAAGGACAAGCCAGGTTGGTGAACTTCCTGAAGCACCCTGCCGTCCGGGCCGGTAAGGATTATTTTCCGGATAAAAACCTCCGAGTCCACCTGCATTTTTTCCTTCACGGGGTTGGGTACAATCCGCAGTTGAACAGCTTTCGGATGTTCTGCAACATCCGTGTTGTTCCGGTTGTGGATGACCCCCACGGCATCCAGGTCGAAACCTCCGGTGGGGAAGGGGGTAGGCCAGGGATCGTTGAGCTTGTTGCCCTGCGCATCAAAAGTGGCAAAAGCGTCGTCAATGCTTCCCACAACGTCGGTAACCCGCACGGCGACAATGTTGTTAACGTCCAGCCCGTTTTCGTTTTTCAGTTCCTCCAGGTCAAAAGGCACGCCAAAGGTCGCCCTGTATTTCCCGGCCAGGTTGTGGATGAGGGTAGCGTCGAGCCGTCCGAAAGTTTCCACCTGCTCCTCGGTCGGTGTCAGCGAAACAGACGGGAAGCGAAAAAAAGTTTCACCGTCAGAACTCACTTCAACAAAGGCCAGTTCAAGAAAGTCATCCAGGAAAGCATTCTCAAAGACGGCAAGATCGAAACCCGGTCCGTTGGAGACAGGGGTAGAGAAAAATATCGTCGCGCTGCCACCGTCGCCAAGGCTCACCACGGCAAGGTCGGCTTTGCCGACGGCTGCAAGGGCATCCCCGAAGCTAACCAGTCCCGAGTCGGGCAGAGCGATGTTCACCCATCCCCGTTCCAGCACACAACTGTCGGCCCAGGCCACAAAAGCCGAGCTGTCGCGATACATGGCGGTGCTGCCCGGTTGTCCCGCAGGCGGAGCGTACTGGGCTGTAACAGGTTGCCACAACCACAAAAGCGCCCAAACAACCGCCAGGGCGGGCAGTTGTCCGGGAGTGCTGTATTTTCCGGGGCCTTGCATCAGTTTTTCACAAAGCGGCCGGTGAAGACCGAAGCGTCCGTTTGAACAGTGATAAAATAAAGCCCCGGCTGCAAGCGGCTGATGTCAATTTGATTCTGATTTTCACCGTTGTACACGACTTTTCCCGACAGATTAACCATCAAAATCTTCACTGCTTTCTGTTCCGCGGGAATGTTGAAACGGACAAACCGGCTTGCCGGATTTGGGTAAACCGTCAGACGCAGACTGTGCCGGGCTTCAAATATGCCGGTGTTGTCGCGGTAGTCAACGGCAAGTGCCTCGGCGGCGATGCCGGCATCGAAGTTCCCCGTGAGTTCGCCCGTGGCGTTGTAAATGTAACCTTCTCCCGTTGTAGCGTAGTCGGTGGTTGTCGCGTAGAAAAGCATGTTCAGCGTGTCAAACACTGCCGCAGCAAAACCGTTGCCCGTGTTGGCAACCACCGCCGTGTCGGTGACGGTCATGCCGGCGATGTCGATGCTGCCGATGCCGCCGTTGAGCATGAGGTACAGCTTGCCGCCGTAAACTTCAATCCCGTTTCCGACTGATAAATCGAATACGAAGGAAGTCGTCTGCCTGTTCGACAGGTCCATTTTTGTCAGGTAGCCGGTGGTGGCATCCCAGGGCGTTTTGTTGACCGAAACCAGAAAGTCGCCGTCCTGTTGAAACAGGAAAAGGTCACTGATACCTACACCTGCGGAATCAAGATCAATTTCCTCAATCAACAGGTTGCCTGTCAGGTTGATGACGGCAATCTTCCCGCCTGCGCTGGCCCATCCGCCGGGAACTGCCACGTAAGCGCGGTTGTTGTAAACCAGGATGCCGTCGGCTTCGTCCGACACTTCGGAAATTGCAGCTTGCTGACTGAGGTCTTCTTTTGAAAAAATGCGAACGAAATCTTCGGTGACAGGGTACCAAAACGAAGCGATCAGTTTATCTCCGGCTATGGCAAGTTTGTGGACGCCGACGGCCTCAACGGCAGCCACACGCTGGTAGCTGTCGATGTTGAATTTAACGATGGAGTCCTGAGCGGCAACGTAGGCAAAAATCCCGTCCACCACCACGTCCTGAACCGACTGGGTGAAAACGGTTCCGAAGGCAGTGGTTGAGCCGTCCTGCGGTTTGAAAGCCGCCACGCTTACAAAATCGTCCGGGTCACTGAAATTTCCACCCGAACATACGATCACCTGGTTGACGACCGTATTTTGTGCAGTCGTTTGCTGCACGGCCAGCAATACGAAGGCTGCCAGCACTGAAAGGTAAAATCTTTTCATACTAAAAAAGTTTTAAGGGTTAATAAACATTCCTCAAAACTTTCCAGGAATAACAAAAAGGGGCATGTTTTTTGAACATCACCAAGCCTTTGTCCCGAAAGCTTTGATATGTAATATACTGAAAGGCAGGTCTTCTGACTCGCCCGCTTTTGAGGCCTTCCCATCCGCCTGAGGCGGACAGTGACCATAGGTTTCAAAAGCATTTAACGGGCTCACAGCAGCGGGAACTGTACAGGATTTGCACCTGTTTCCCATTTAAGCCATTCATCTGGTCTGATGAATCCGGCACCTTTGCTTGATGCAAATGTAAGAAAAAAGTTTTGTGCGATAAACAGTAACCCAAAAAAAATCCAGAAGCTGACATGGGCGGTCATTAAAAGGTTTTAGGTACATAAAGTACGCCTACTTGCTGTAGTTTTGTTACCCTGTGTTAAAATATTTTCTCATTCCCGGGCGTTGTTAACCAATAATTAATACTTTTACGCCGCCAAATTGGACCAAAACCCCGTTTTAAGATGAAAACGATTATCAGACTTGTTGCAATTACAATGATTGTGGCTTCTGTTGGAACATTCACTTCCTGTTCAAAAAGCACATTCGGACACAAGTACAATGGAAAAAGCCGGGGCTCGGCCTCGACCATTGACCCGGTAAGCCGGAAGAGTACATCACCCCGGAAAAAATACATCATCAAAAATAAGCGGCGGAAAATACTCGGCAACGAGGTTCCCTCCTTGCGCTAAATAAAAAAACCGGCTTTTGGCCGGCTTTTTTTTGGTATCCCCACAAACACATCTGATGGGGACATTCCTGTTCGGAAGTCTTTTCAATACTCCTGTTTTACTCCGCATCCATAAAGGGGTAGCGGTAGTCGGTCGGGGGAACGAGATTCTCCTTGATGGTGCGGGG
>JAJRWG010000205.1 GCA_024276895.1 Bacteroidota bacterium | reverse complement strand
GATTGAGGACCTGGTGTTGCGGTGAGGGGGAGCCGGGAGTTGGAAGCCGGAAGTTGGGAGTTGGAAGTTGGAAGTGTGTCCTGTTCAGTTGTCTGATCACTTATTTTTTAGACATGAGACTTTTAGGCATGAGACTTTTAGGCATGAGACTTTTAGACATGAGACTTTTAGACATGAGACTTTTAGACATGAAACTGAAGACTGCGGACTGGAAACTGCCGACTGAAGACTGCGGACTGAAGACTGAAGACATCAACCTACTACTTCACCTCAAATTCCAGCATTATCTTTCCTTCGATGAAAGCCTCGAAACGGTCACCGGTTTGCACGGGGCCGACGCCTTCGGGCGTTCCGGTGAAAATGTAATCGCCGATACGCAGGGTAATAAAACGGGATACGTAGGAGATAATCCTGTCAAACGAAAAGATCATGTCTTTACTGTTCCCTTCCTGCCGGGTTTCACCGTTGATCTTCAGTGAAAAACGAATGTTGTTCCTGTCGGGAAGGCTGTCGGTGCCGATGAATTGCCCGATAGGAGCAGAGTGGTCGAAGGCTTTGGCGATTTCCCATGGAAGCCCCTTGCGTTTGCACTCGCCCTGCAGGTCACGTGCGGTAAAATCAATGCCGATGCCAATCTGGTCGTAATACTTGTGTGCAAAGTCCTCCGCAATATGACGTCCGTTTTTGCAAACCTTCAGCACCAGCTCTGTTTCGTAGTGCAGTTCCTTGGTAAAATCAGGATAGAAAAACGGTTTGCCGCTTCGCAGTAGCGCGGTGTCCGGTTTAAGAAAAAAAACAGGCTTTTCCGGTACGGGATTCTTCAATTCTTTGGCGTGCGCAATGTAATTACGGCCGATGCAGATGATTTTCATTTGCCCATCCTCAGTTTGATTTTTGTCATCAGTTTTTTGGTGTACAGGGGGAAATCGGCATTCATCATCCAGTTGTAGTACGAAGGCTCGGTTTCCAGCACTTCTTCCACCGTCTTGCCTTTGTGTTTGCCGAAGTTGATGACTTCTTTTCCTTCATCGTTGTAGATGATCTGACCCATCAGGTCGGCGTTGCGGTGAAAGGTCGAAAAGTCGGCAAGTGCTTCAACGTCGTTTTTCACGGGCGTGGAGATTTCGCCCTGTTTACTGGTAAACTCGCGGTCTTTATACCTTTCCAGCTGGGCCATCAGTATCTCGTAAGTGGCTTGGGTATCGGCTTCGGCCGAGTGGGCGTTGTCCAGGTCTTTTTGCAGGTAGAACCAGTAGGCGGCTTTCAGCGTCCGCTGTTCCATTTTCATAAAAATATTCTGAACATCGATGATCTTGCGGTTGTTTACTTCAAAATCAACGTCGTTTCGCAAGAATTCTTCCACCAGCAGCGGGATGTCGTACCTGAGGGCGTTGTAGCCTGCCAGATCGCAATTGTCAAGAAAGCGACTGATGTCTTTGGCCACCTGCTTAAAAGTGGGTTTGTCAGCCAGATCTTCGTTGGTGTAGCCGTGTACCAGGGATGCTTCTTCCGAGATGGGAAACTCAGGATTGAGCAGCCAGGTTCTCGATTCGGTGGTTCCGTTGGGATTTACCTTAATAATGCTGATCTCAACAATGCGGTCTTTTGCTACATTCAGACCCGTGGCCTCAAGGTCGAAAAAGGCCAGCGGGCGCTTTAATTTCAGTTTCATTTGCGTGTTTTTTCCACACTGCGAAACTAAGAAAAAAAGGTCTGGGCAAGATGAAAGCGTGTATTTTTTGTGGTGCACGGATCGGGCTTTTGGGCTTAATCCAACAATCCGGTAATGTACGAATTACGAATTACGAATTACGGTCTGCTGTCGCTGGTAAATAATCCAAACCATCTAACTGTCAAATAGCCGTATTTTCATCGAAATGTTCCAGTAATTCCTTCAGTCGTTTCAGGTACATGCCAGCCAGGGCGCCGTCAACAATGCGGTGGTCGTAAGCCAGCGAAAGGATCATGATGCTACGGATGCCGATCACATCGCCATGCGGAGTTTCGAGCACCACCGGCTTCTTGCGGATGGCCCCGATGCCCAAAATGGCAACCTGCGGTTGGTTGATGATGGGCGTTCCCGTCAGGCTGTCGAACGAACCGAAATTGGTTGTGGTGAACGTGCCGCCGGAGATTTCGTCGGGTTGCAGCTTGTTACCCCTTGCCCTGTTCGCCAGGTCGTTCACAGCCTTGACCATGCCCAGCAGGCTTTTTTCATCGGCATTTTTAATGACCGGTACAATGAGGTTGCCGTTGGGCAATGCTGTTGCCATGCCGATGTTCACTTTCTTGCGGTAGATGATCTTGTAACCGTCCAGCGAAGCATTGATTTGCGGGTAATCCCTGAGGGCCTGTGCCGAGGCCTGGATGAAGATGGGGGTGAAGGTCAGCTTTTCGCCTTCGCGCTTCAGGAAGGTGTCTTTCACTTTGTTGCGCCAGTTCACGATGCGCGAAACGTCAACGTCAATGAAAGAGGTGACATGGGGTGATACCTGCTTGGACATCACCATGTGGTCGGCGATGAGTTTGCGCATGCGGTCCATTTCCACCACATGGTCGCCCGCTTCGGTATTCACGACGGGGTGCTGGATGGCCGGAGCCGCGGCAGTTTTTGGTGCGGTGGCACGGCTGCTCCTTGTTTCAAGGTAAGCCAGCACGTCGTCTTTGGTAACCCTGCCGTCTTTTCCACTGCCGGCGATGCCGTCCAGTTCGGCCACGCTGATGCCTTCGGTCTTGGCGATGCTTTTGACCAGGGGGGAATAAAACCTTTTGGATTCGGAAAAGTCGGCAGCAGGTTCCGGGGCTTCCGTGCTTTCGGTTTTTTGTTCGCCGCCTGCCTTTTCCGTTTTGGCTTCAACCGTGGCGGTTTCGGTTTCAACGGCCGGGCTGACGGCATCCTCTTCGATTTCGCCTTCTACCTCTACAACGGCGATGACGGTACCCACGGCAACTACATCGCCTTCCTTAAAACGGGTTTCTATCAATTTGCCATCCACGGGGCTGGGGATTTCGGAATCCACTTTATCGGTAGCAATTTCCAGGATTGAATCGTCTTCTTCCAGGGTGTCGCCGACATTTTTCACCCAGCGGGTG
>JAJRWG010000204.1 GCA_024276895.1 Bacteroidota bacterium | reverse complement strand
GCATTGCGGACGTTGCGCAGGCGCGAAAGTGCGGTGGCATTGGTTTGCAGACAAAAAATACGATCCTGAGGGATCTTGTAAATCATTTCAGGCAAAGGCATGTTAAGCACAATGGGTACGTTTGCCACCATCCAGCCCCTGAAAGCAAGATAAATGCTCAGGGGTGTTTTAAAGGTTCGTGAAACGCCGAGCAGGACTAATTCGGCATCCTCAAGGTCTTCGATGTTGGCGCCGTCGTCGTGTTTGATGGCGAATTCGGTGGTTTCAATACGCCTGAAGTATCCCTTGTTCAATTTGGTGAACATGCCGGGTTGCTCGACGGGTACACTGCCCAGGAAGTTCGAAAAACGATTCAGGATGGGCCCCAGAAGATTTACTACCTCTACGTTGTGGTTCCGGGCCTTGTAAAAAATGTGCTCGCTGAATTCGTGTTTCACGAAAGAGTGAATGATCAAGCCTTTGCAGGCTTCTGCCTGGAGGACGATTTCGTCAATTTCATCCAGGCTACTGATATCCGGGCGACGGTGTACCTGAGACTCAATGCCCGAAAACTGGGCCAGGGCAACCCGCGATGCCAGATCGACCGTATGGCCGGTGCTTTCCGAACAGGCGAAAATGTGAAACATCTGTAAAGCTTTGAGCTCTCCAAAAATAACGAAAAAATGAGAAACCCGTTTACCGGGGGGACAGGTGAGAAATCCCCCGGAACCAAGCCCTTACTCCCGGGGGATTCTTTTCCCGGAAATGCTGCGTTCTTCCACTCCCAACTTCCAGCTTCCAGCTCCCGGCTTCCAACTCCCAACTCCCCGCTCCGTACTTCCAACTTCCGACTCCCGGCTCCTACTCCCTAAAAGTCGTCAGACCACTGAAAAACAATTTTTCATTGCAGCAAGAACAAACAAAAGTGGTCAGACGACTGGACTCCCATCTTCCCGCTCCGGACTTCTGACTCCCAACTCCCAGCTTCCAGCTTCCAACTCCCAACTCCCTCACACACTCACGTTGTACTCACGAAGTGCCTCATTCAGCGAAGTTTTTAAATCTGTCGAGGCTTTGCGTTTTCCGATGATCAGCGCACAGGGCACATTGTAATTTCCGGCAGGAAATGCTTTGCTGTAACTTCCGGGAATAACAACCGACCGGGATGGTACGTAGCCCTTGTACTCTTTGGCTTCTTTTTTACTCACATCAATAATCCGGGTGGAACCGGTAATCACCACATTAGCGCCCAATACAGCCTCCCTGCCTATGCGCGCACCTTCGACAACAATGCTCCTAGAGCCGATAAAACAACCGTCCTCAACAATTACGGGGGCAGCCTGCACCGGTTCGAGCACACCACCGATACCCACACCACCGCTCAGGTGTACATTACTGCCGATCTGGGCACACGAGCCCACGGTTGCCCAGGTGTCAACCATGGTATAGCTGTCAACGTAAGCACCGATGTTGACGTACGAGGGCATCATCACCACGCCCTTTGCAACAAAGGCACCGTAACGCGCAAGGGCGTGGGGCACCACCCTTACACCCTGTTTGGCATAGTCCTTTTTTAACGGAATCTTATCGTGAAACTCGAACATCCCTACCTCGATGGTTTCCATTTTTCGCAAAGGGAAGTAAAGGATGACTGCTTTTTTCACCCACTGGTTCACCTGCCATTCACCGCCTTTGGGTTCGGCCACCCTCAGCCTGCCCTTGTCAAGCATTTCGATGACAGCTTCAACCGCCAGTTTAACATCATCCTGCTGCAGTTGTTCCCTGTTTTCCCAGGCCTGCTCAATCCGTGTCCTAAGCGCTTCCATTTCCTGATTTTTTTCAGATAAAAGTAATCAAATTCACCATATAAAAAATACTAATTTTGCCGATTAAAATCAAACCCCGTTTATGGGCAGGATACTGGCAATCGATTACGGACAGAAACGTGTGGGTATCGCGGTAAGCGATGAGCTGCGCATTGTTGCCAACGGATTGAAAACCATTACAGTGAATGAAATCTGGTCTTTTTTGAAGGATTATCTTTCAACGGAAGATGTGGACTGCATCGTTGTCGGCGAACCGTTCAACATGGAGAACAAACCGTCGGATGCCAGCCGCTTCATTGATCCGTTTGTCAAAAAGCTGGTTAAAAAGTATCCGGGGATGAAGGTTGAGCGTTTTGATGAAAGGTTTACTTCAAAGATGGCACAGCAGGCCATGCTGGATAGCGGACTGAAGAAAAAGAAGAGACAGGACAAAGCGCTGGTTGACAAAATCAGTGCAACCATACTGCTCCAGTCCTACATGTCGGCAAGGCCCGTTTAAGCTATTGAAGTACCGGCGTCAAACGGGGATAAAAACGTAAATGAGAAATGATACTTCCGATCACTGCATACGGACACCCCGTCCTCAAAAAAAAGGGGGAGGAAATCACGAAAGATTACCCCGGTTTGCATCAACTGATTGCAGACATGTACGAAACCATGTACCATACCAATGGAGTGGGACTGGCAGCACAGCAGGTGAATCTCGCCATCAGGCTTTTTGTAATTGACGCCTCGGCCTTTGCAGAAGAGTATCCCGAAACCGAAGGCTTTAAGCGGGTATTCATTAACGCCAGGATCGTAGCTGAAGAAGTCGAAGAATGGGAAAAGGAAGAAGGCTGCCTGAGTGTTCCCGGCATCAACGAATTTGTAAGGCGTAAGTCGGTGGTGTACCTGGATTACTACGACGAAGATTTCAACTTCCACGAGCGGGAGCGTTTCGACGGCATGGTCGCCCGCGTCATTCAGCATGAATACGATCATAATGACGGTATTGTTTTCGTTGAACGCCTGCCGCAGTTTAAAAAGATGCTGCTTAAAGGAAAACTCAGGGACATTTCGACCGGAAAAGCGGATGTAGCTTACCGCATGATCCTGCCCCGGAAAAAAGGAAAACGATAAACGAATAATAAAAACAGATTGAAGTCGTTAACGAAACATAAAAACGGGAGAATTATGAAAAGAACAACTTTATTTTTTGCATTTGCAATCATTTTCATCACTGCCTGCGACGGGCCAAAGAAAGAAGAAAGTAAAAAGCCGCTTAGCCTGGAGGAGATGATCAGCCAACAGGAAGAAAAGGTATTTAATCCCGATCAAAACAAAATGGTTAAGCAGGAAGCCACTGCGCTGGTAAACCTTTATGAGAAGTATGCCAACCAGCACCCCAAAGACAGCCTGGCAGCTGAATACCTGTTTCGTGCTTCGGATATTTCGATGAACCTCAGGCGGCCCGGACATACCATCAGGCTGTTCGACCGCATCCTGAACGAATACCCCGATTTTAAAAAGGTTCCTTCCGTTCTTTTCCTGAAAGCATTTGTGTACGAAGATCAGTTAAAAGACTACGACAACGCCAAAAAATACTACGAGCTTTTTCTTGAAAAGTACCCCGACAGCGAGTTTGCCGATGATGCAAAGATTTCGTTGAAGTACCTGGGTAAGTCACCGGAAGAACTGATCAAAGAATTTGAAAAAGCCGGGGCAGGCAAATAAAGCCACCCTTTCGGTAACCGGAATACATGCGCCATCCGCCTTTTATTTGGCGTAATTGATGGCCCGTGTCTCCCTGATGACGGTAATTTTAATCTGACCGGGATAGGTCATTTCCTCCTGGATTTTCCGCGACAGTTCATAAGACAGCTTGTTGGCCTCGTTGTCACTTACCTTGTCGGCACCAACAATGACGCGTAATTCGCGGCCGGCCTGGATAGCATAGGTCTTCACCACTCCGGGATAGGTCAGGGCCAGGTCTTCGAGTTTTTTCAGACGCTGAATGTAAGCTTCCACCACCTCGCGACGGGCGCCCGGCCTTGCACCCGAAATGGCATCGCACACCTGGATGATGGGAGAGATCAGGGTTTCCATTTCAATCTCATCGTGGTGGGCACCAATGGCATTGCACACGTCGGGTTTTTCCTTGTATTTCTCTGCCAGTTTCATTCCCAGCAGGGCATGGGGCAGGTCGGTTTCGTTCTCGGCGATTTTGCCGATGTCGTGGAGCAGCCCGGCACGTTTTGCTTTTTTGGGGTTCAGGCCCAGCTCCGATGCCATTGTAGCACTTAAATTGGCCACCTCGATGGAGTGTGCCAGCAAATTCTGCCCGTACGAAGAACGGTACTTCATCCTACCGATCAGTTTGATAAGTTCGTGGTGAATATTGTGGATGCCCAGGTCGATAACCGTGCGTTTGCCCAGCTCCACCATTTCCTTCTCGACCTCCTTCTTTGTTTTGGCTACCACTTCTTCGATGCGTGCCGGGTGAATGCGTCCGTCGGTGACCAGCTTTTGCAGCGATTGGGCTGCAATTTCACGGCGAACGGGATCGAAACCGGAAAGCAGGATGGCATCAGGGCTGTCGTCAATGATGATCTCGATGCCTGTCATGGCTTCCAGGGCGCGGATGTTCCTGCCCTCACGTCCGATGATGCGGCCTTTGATTTCGTCGCTGTCGATGTTGAACACCGTAACCGTGTTTTCGATGGCGTGTTCGGCAGCGGTGCGCTGGATGGTTTCGATGATGATCTTCTTGGCTTTGCGTTCCGCGGTCAGTTCGGCTTCGTCCAGAATCTCCCGGATGTACACCATGGCTTCGCCTTTGGCTTCTTCGGTCAGTGATTCGATGACTTCTTTCTTGGCTTCTTCGGCAGATAAATTGCTGACAGCTTCCAGTTTCTTCACCTGAATGGCATGCAGGCGGTCGGCTTCGTCTTGCTTCTTTTGAAGAATATCCAACTGCATGTTCAGGTTTTCGCGCAGGGCATCCAGTTCTTTTTGCTTGCGCGTGGCTTCTTCCAGTTTCTTCGATAACGCTACCTCACGCTGTCGGATCCTGTTTTCCGCAGACTGAATTTTGTTGTTTCTTTCAACAATGATTTTTTCATGCTCGGATTTGAGCTGCAGGAACTTTTCTTTTGCCTGGAGGATTTTTTCCTTTTTGATGACCTCCCCCTTTTCTTTGGCTTCGGCAAGGACTGCTTCGCTTTTTTTCAGCAAAGTCTTTTTCAGCAAGGTGTTGGACAGTAACACGCCAAGACCCAGTGAGAGTACTGCAATGACAATATAGATCACTATTTCCATAATAATATTTGATTTGCCACCTGCACTGAGTCTGAACAAAAAAAATGCCCGCAGTAATTCAGGAGTTATAAAACCCCAATCTGGCACGTTTAGGGCTGCCAGCATCTTCGAACGTCCAGTGTTCCCCGTGGGGAATTACCTTTCGGTAATCAGGCCTGTTCTAGGACACTCTGAGCTTTTCCCTAATTGTTGTAATGTTGAGTTTACAAACTAGATGAATTACGCGGGCGTAGAATTACTATTTTAAGAACGCTTCATATTTTTTCAACATGCGATGTCAGTAGCGAATCAATCTCCATCAGCTTTTTCTCCATCTCCTTTTCGCGATATGACTTTTCTTCTTCCAAACGTATTGATTCCGCTACATGTTGCAATGCGACCATGGCAAACAAATCCTGGTTGTCTTTGTATTCAAACGATTTTGAATACTTAATTATTGTCCTGTTGACGATCTCCGAAGCCCTTCTGACTGTCTCCTCTTCTTCCCTGTTCACGGCCATTCTGTATGGCCGGCCGGCTATCGATACGCTAATATTTTGATTTGTGGCCATTAATCTGTTGCAAACTTTCTGTTCAATCGCTCATTACTTCAATACACTTATCAATCTCTTCAATTAAATTGTCTAATCTCTCTTTGCCCTCTTCAACACCTAATTCAGACTCAATTACTTGTGCAAGTGATATTTTAAATAATTCGTTTCTTTTAACTTCAAGTTCATGTGACAATGCTTCAATTTCTTTGTTCAAAGCATCTATTCGTTTTTGTAATTCGGTGTTTTGCCCTAACAACTCTTCGTTCAACTCAATTAATTTCCTGACTTTAAACTCAATCCCGGAAACCAATCGCTGTTCGTTCGCCATTTGACATCACTGATTTACGGTACAAAAGTAGGCATTTTAGCGGAATACCGCAAGAAAAAAAAGAATATTCAACAAATTCAGCGATTTACTTTCTTTCCCTTAAAAACTGATGACACAACCTGAACAGGAAAACTAAAAGTGAGTAAATTTGTGGCTGATGACATGGATGCAGATTTGCCACCAAAGCCTGTGCCCTGAGTCGAATTGGCTGAAAAACAGGATGATACTAAACGAATAACTGCTTTCAAAACTAAGAAATGAATGAAGATTTTCTGATTTACCTTTGGACGAATCGACTGTTTAAGCCCGGTACAACAACATTCGGGGAAACGGTTTCGGTGCTGAGCCCCGGCCTGCGTAACGAAAACAGCGGCCCCGATTTTTTCAATGCAAGAGTAAAAATCGGCAGCACGACCTGGGCAGGAAATGTGGAAGTGCACACACGCGCTTCCGACTGGTTCCGGCACGGCCACCAGAACGACCCTGCCTACGACAATATTATTTTGCATGTAGTATTTGAAGACGACAAACCCGTGCACAGGAAAAACAGCGAACCCATCCCGACACTGGTGCTCGAAAACAAATTCGACCAGCGTATTCTCCTCAAATACGAGGAGTTTATCCGCTCAACTAAATGGATTGCCTGCGAAGATACCATTGCAGGCATCAATCATTTCGAAAAGATGGCATGGTTCGGTGCCCTGATGGCCGAACGGCTGGAAGAGAAAGCAAACAGCCTCGGTCGCGAACTGGATCTTACGGGAAACGACTTTCACGAAGTTTTCTACAGAAAGCTGGCACGGAACTTTGGTTTTAATGCCAATGCCGATGCCTTTGAGGCGCTGGCCGCCTCCCTTCCGCTTCGTATCCTATCGAAGCGCAACAACGACTTGCTGCAAATCGAGGCCCTGCTGTTCGGACAGGCAGGCTTGCTCAGCACCGAACTTTCCGGCGACTACCCTGAGCACCTCATCAAAGAGTACTTGTTTCTTTCCCGAAAGCACAAGCTGAAACCAATCAGCCCGCAACGCTGGAAGTTCATGCGCATGCATCCGGCTAATTTTCCCACCCTCAGAATTTCGCAATTTGCCAACGTCATTTACCGCTCATCGGGACTGCTGCACAAAATGCTGGAAGCAGAAAAACTGTCCGGGGTGGTTGCTCTTTTCAATACCCAGGCTTCGCCTTACTGGACTGAACACTACCGTTTCGGTAAGCCGTCAAAGCCAAAAATCAAGCTACTGGGCACTTCTTCCATCAACCTGCTGCTCATCAACACCGTCATCCCCTTTACGTTTGTTTACGGAAAGCAAACGGCATCGGATGCTTTGATGGAAAAAGCATTGAACTGGCTCGAAAAAATCCCGTCGGAAAGCAACAACATCACACGGAAGTTCAGGGAGCGTGGAGTACAGGTGCAAAACGCCATGCAATCGCAGGCGCTTATTCAGCTAAAGAAAAATTATTGCAGCACGAAAAGATGCCTGGTATGCAGGTTTGGTTTCCTTTTGTTGAAAAAGGAAGTGCCGGGCTGATGATGCGGTTGCCGGTGCAGTCCCTAAATCTCTTCAAAACTGATGCAACGGACTTCCATTTCTTCCAGTCGTTCGCGGATACGGATGTCCAGGGCACGGAATTCATCTAGAAAAACGGCATCGGGCCTGGTGTTATTCAGTTCCTCGTCAAGAATCAACATAATTTTTTCAAAACTCTCGTCTGCAAGCAGATCAATATCTTCAGCGGTCATCTTGTCGTTGACCTTGGGTAGGACAATGTCAGTGATCAATCCAAACTTGTCTTTTGCAGCCGACAGTTTCTTTTCTGTCCATTCACTTGTGGGACTATCTGTGCAATTGATTAGCATTTGTGATTTTGGCTTTGATTTGGTCGGGTAAAGATAGCAAATTAAATTGAGATTCACCACAATTTTTCTAAATTTGTTGTGAAACCAAAAATTCGATTTATGAAAAAAATATTACCGCTGATCCTTACTTTACTGATGGCAACGGGAGCATCTTCAGGCTTCGGTCAACAGGTTTTTCAAAATGTAACTTCCCCGATGGGGATTGGAGGGCAAACGGGCCTGGGCCATGCCGTTGCTTGGGGCGATATTGACAACGACGGCGACCCTGAACTGGGCATTTCCAACCAGGAAGGCGATGGCTTTTGGTTTTACCGCAATGACGGCGACCATTTTACCGACATCACTACAACGGCAGGATTGGCCGGTCTGGGAGCCGACAAGATCATCATTGCAGAGGTTACCGGCGACGAATTCAACGACCTGGTGCTGCGTACACGCTCGGGAACGCAGTTCCTGTTTGAAAGCAACGGCGACGGTACCTTTACCGACATTACGGCCGGCGCGGGCATCGGCAGCGCAGCCATCTACAATCTCGCCGATTTCAACAACGACGGTTTTACCGACCTGGTGTCGGTGGCCGGTGACGATGTTTCCATCCTCTACAACAATGGCGACGCTACTTTCTCGAATGCCGTCCCCATCTCCCCCATGCCCGATTTCATGGGCATTGCCGTGCTGGACTACAACCGCGACGGACTGATGGATCTGTACTGGACAACCTACGGCAACAACCCCAACACCCTGCTGAAAAATAACGGTGACGGCACTTTCTCGGATGTGACCATTGCCGCCGGTGTGAGCTACACCCAGGGCGCCCATGCGCTGGACGTGGGCGACTACAACAACGACGGATGGGTGGATATTTACGTGGGGAGCTACTCGTCACTGACCTGCAAATTGTTCGAAAACAACGGCGACGGCACTTTTACGGATGTAACCTGGGCCACCGGCACCCAGGGGTACAACGACACACGAACCACGGCTTTCACGGATTACAACAGCGACGGATGGCTGGACATTTTTTCGTCCCACCACGATTTTTACTCTTACAGCAATACCATGCAAAAAAGCCTCGAGGCGGAAACCTTCGTGGAAACGGGGCCCGAACTGGGCATCTCGGGCGAGTGGATCGGCGACTACTTCGGCCATGCCTGGGCCGACTTCAACGGCGACGGTGCCATCGACTTCTTTGCTGCCGGACACATCGACAAATACCGCCTGTTCGAAAACACCAATTGTCCGGGCAACTGGCTGATGGTTAATTTGAAAGGAACGGTTTCAAACCCCAACGGCATCGGGGCGCAGGTGGATGTCTGGGCCGGCGGGCAACGTATTTCCAGGAATCTGCTGCCCAGCGGCGGCTTCCATGATTTTGACAATTTGCAACTGCACTTCGGACTGGATGAAGCGGCCGTGGCCGACAGCATCACGGTTTACTGGCCTTCGGGCCTGGTGCAGCATGCCGGTGCAATGAATGCCAACCAGTACGTGATGATCATCGAGGATTCGACGGTGACCGGTGTACACAGGCCGGCGGCATTTTCCGGGGGATTTTCCATCGCTCCCAATCCTGCAAACCAAAGTACGGTAATCACTTTTGAACTTCCGCAAAACTCCCGCGTAAGGGTTTCGCTTTTTAACCTGAACGGCCAACGGCTAAAAAATTTGCTCAACCGGCCCCTGCCGCAGGGAAGACATCGAATTGAACTGGATGCAGGCGGGTTGCCAAACGGCATTTACCTTTTGCAGTTGCAAAGCAGCTTTTCAAGCCGCGTGGAAAAACTTGTGATCGGGCACTGACCCGGCCCCGTTTCAAGCGTCCCGCTTGAAACTAACTCGTTCTCGTTTGCACCGAAAATCCGTAAGATACCTTTTTAGCCACGAATGCACGAATTACGCTTCACCCCCGTTCGGGTGAAGCCTTTTATTCGTGAAAACTAAACCATTCGTGCACCCGCCTGCCATAGTTGTACAGCGGGCAGGTTCGTGGCCTTTTTTCCCTTAGACCTGCGGATTTTAGGTTGCAACGAGGATGGATGTTTAAAAAGTCGTCAGACCACTGAAAGAATAATTCTCAGGACAGTAAATTTCGGCAAAAGTGGTCAGACGACTTGAAGGAAAGACCCCTCCCCGCTTCGCGGACCTCCCCTTGAAAAAAAGGGAGGAGTAGTTGCACTGGCAGTTGAAGGCTAACTTTTATTTTGATGTGCCTGCTAAATCTTTGTACCGCCGGGATAAGGTAATAAGGTCAATCTTCGGCTAACCCGACCTTATTACCTTATAAAATGAATCGTTTGTTTTTTGCTGCGGAGCATATCAAAATAAAATCTCACCCAGTTGAAGGAATACTGATTAAATTTTCACGATCTTTTGTGACCAAACCTTCCCGCCGGTTTCAAGGCGCAAAAAATAAACGCCCGGTTTTAACCTGCTTGTATCAATGGACAGCTGCTGATTTCCTGCTTTCGGGTTTCCGTCCGTAAAACTCATCACCCTCGCCCCCGTGGCATCGTACAACTCAATTTTAACCGGCACCGGTGTTTTTGTTTCATACGAAACGGTTAGCTGGCTGCTCACGGGATTCGGGAAAACACTAAACGACGTGTTTCCTGCCCCGGAAATTTCATCCGTCCCCACAAAAAGATTCCACTCGTAAGCACCCATGTCAACGGCATCGCCAAAGAAACGGGGGTCGCCAGCCAAATCCGTTTCCGGGAGGTTCAGGCCGGTGGTGTCGGGGTTTCCTGCGTCAATGCAGGGGGAGCCGTCGTTGATTTGAAAGGGGAAATCCCATTTCCCGAGGAAAACCGGATCCAGATCGATGTTACCCTCCAGCCAGTGAATGGTGTCGTTGCCGGGGTTGTCGATACCTTCCTCTCCACCCTGAAGGTTGGTGTATGAAAAAGTGAGGCTGTAGGTACTGGTATCCCCCAACGTTACGAAGGATATTTCCTGCGGCAGGTCATCCCAAAGAATGGTGTTGGTCAGCGAAAGCTGCGAGCGGTAAACGAAAACCCCGCCGGCAGCCTGCCCGGCCTCGTTGGCCGAAACGGTCGTGTTGATAAAATTTAGCTGCGTATTGGCCAGGTACAGTCCGCCACCCTTGGCCGTGGCATTGTTCCGGGCTACCACCACATTGTTAAAACGGGCTGAACAATCTTCAAAATAAGTGCCGCCACCGTAACCGGCATTGTTGTCTGTTATCCTCACATTTCCAACTGTCAGGGTCGATTCTTCGCCATACAAACCGCCTCCTTTGCTGGCTGAACCGCCGGTGATGCTCAGGTTGTGCATACGCGTTGACTCGTTGAACAGTACCTCCACAGCCCCCGTGCTGCTGTCGGCATCAAGGAAAACCTGTCCCGCTGCGCTGCCCTCCAGGCTGATGTAATCGGGGATGTTCACCGGAAAGGGCTCCCCGTTGGTTTGCGTGCTGTAGGTGCCTTCCAGCAGGTTGATCACCCGCGGGTTCAGGCTGTCGGCAAGGATGACCGAAAAGGCTTTCCTGATGGTTTTCAAAGCCTCATCGGCACTGACACCACTGTTGTTATCGTCACCCGAGGGCGAAACAAACAAATCTGCGGCTGTCTGCTCCATCACTCCGTTGGAAATCGTAAAATCGAAATTCCGCAGGGGCGAGGCATAAAAATCTGTTGGCGACAAAACCGTGAAAGTATCCAGCACCACTGTCAGCGGCAGGTTGGCAAACAAATCGTTGCCTTCGCGTGCGCTGTTTTGGTAAACATTGCAAAGTTGGTTGCCATCAAAAACTGGTAAAGAATTATTCAATTCCATCCCGCCACCCAATTCGCTTGCTGTGTTGCCGCTGATGCTTACAGCCTTCAGTACCGGGTTGGAATCCCAGACAGACATGCCGCCCCCGTTTTTTGACTGGTTGTTCCTGATGGTCACATCTTCAAGTTCAATGTCGGAAGCGTTCCAGCAAAAAATAGCGCCGCCGAAATTGTTCGCGCTGTTGTTTTCGATCTCCACGTTTAATAATGTAGCCGGAGAGTTCTCCAGGTGGAACGCGCCACCGTAGTGCGGGGCCTCGTTGTTTTTTACGGTTAAATTGGTAAACCCCGGATTCGCGTCAACACAGGCCACACCTCCTCCGTCACCGTAATTACCGGTAAGCAGAATTTCGTACAATGCCGACCAGGAGCTGTCCAGCAAAATGCCGCCACCGGCATCGGCAACGTTATTTTTCACGGTGAGGTGTTCCAGCGCCGGTGAGGATTCCTGCACGAAAATGCCACCGCCGTTTTCGGCAAAACCGTTGGTGATGGTAAAACCGCTCAGCAAAGCTGTTGCATCCTCACCGCCGGCGATGACCACCACGCTGCCGGCCGAGTCGCCGTCGATCACCGTTTGCGAAATGTAGGAGGTGTCCTGGGTGGTGAGGAAAAGTGATCCGACGGTAATGTTTTTCCCGCTGAAATTGATGTTTTCCACGTAAGTGCCAGGATGCACCAGCACCGTGTCGCCGGCGGTTGCCGCATCAATCCCTTCCTGAATGGTCGGGTAGTCGGCGGGAATGTGGATGATTTGCGCCGTCAGCAAGTGAGTTACCCATAAGGCAACCAATAGCAATGTGATCTTTTTCATGGTCTTGTTTTGTTGTTCAAGGTGTAAAATTATACACATTGTCCGATAAAACCAAATTGTTAACAGCAAGTGCTGCTTATTTTTTTTGGTTCCGGCTTTTTTAATCAGAAAAAATTCATGCTTGGTGATTCATTTTTTTACCTTTGCCAATCTTTATTTTCACATCATCAATTTCAATTAATTCAGTAAAAACATGAACAAATATCAGGATAAGGAACAGATTCTTGAGGCCCTCGGTCTAAGCGAATTGAATGAAGGTGTTTCAACAGGCAGTGAGTGGTTCGAAACCACGGGCAACATCACTTCTTCTTTTTCACCCATCGACGGCAAAGAAATCGCCAGGGTGAAAAACGCCACGCTCGACGATTACGAAATGGTCGTCAAAAAAGCACAGGAAGCCTTCAAAGTCTGGCGGAAAGTTCCGGCGCCCGTACGCGGCGAGGTCGTTCGCCGGATCGGTCTTGCACTGCGCGAAAAGAAAGAAGCGCTGGGCGCGCTGGTTACACTCGAGATGGGAAAAATTTACCAGGAAGGTCTGGGCGAAGTGCAGGAAATGATTGATATTTGTGATTTTGCCGTGGGACAGTCGCGCCTCATCAACGGGGTCAACCTGCAATCGGAGCGGGTGGACCACCGCCTGTCGGAGCAATACCATCCCCTGGGCATCGTGGGCATCGTCACTTCCTACAACTTCCCTGTTGCCGTCTGGGCATGGAACACCGCCCTGGCAGCCATCGCCGGCGACGTGGTCATCTGGAAACCTTCGTCCAAAACACCGCTGACGGCACTAGCCACCCAAAAAATCATCCATCAGGTTTTAAAGGAAAACAATGTTCCCGAAGGCGTATTTAACCTGGTGGTGGCAAAATCCTCGGTGATGGGCGATAACTTCCTGGCCGACAACCGGGTTCAACTGCTGAGTGTAACCGGCTCAACGGCCGTGGGCAAACGCGTGGGCGGAATCGTCGGAAAACGGCTGGGCAAAACCATCCTGGAGCTTGGCGGCAACAATGCCGTGATCATCACCCCCAGCGCCGACATCCGGATGGCGGTTATGTCAACGGTTTTCGGGACGGTGGGCACAGCCGGACAACGTTGTACAACCACCCGGAGGATCATCATCCACGAAGATGTTTACGACGAAGTACGCGACAAATTTGTTTCGGCTTACGAAAAGATCGTCCCCCGCATCGGCAACCCGCTCAACGAAGATTATCTGGTGGGACCGCTGATCGACAAATGGTCGGTGGAACTGTTCACCAACGCCGTGCAAAAGGTTCAGGAAGAAGGCGGCAGGATTTTGTTTGGCGGACAGGTGCTTGAGGGCGAGGGTTACGAATCGGGCAACTACGTTGTACCCTGCATCGCCGAGGCTGAAAACCACTACGAAATTGTGCAGGAAGAAACCTTTGCACCCATCGTTTACCTGATCAAATACAAAGGCTCCGTCAGCAATGCCATCGAACTGCAGAACGCAGTTCCGCAGGGCTTGTCGTCGGCCTGCTTCACCCTGAATATGCGCGAAGCCGAAGAATTTCTTTCGGCAGCCGGTTCCGACTGCGGCATTGCCAACGTGAACCTGGGTACTTCGGGAGCCGAGATCGGCGGTGCCTTCGGTGGCGAAAAAGACACCGGCGGCGGACGCGAGTCGGGTTCGGATGCCTGGAAAGTGTACATGAGGCGCCAAACCAACACGGTCAACTTCGGTACCGACCTGCCGCTGGCACAAGGCATCAACTTTGATCTTTAGCAATCCGGAACCGCATCTTAAAAAACAATGCTTTGAAAAAACTGATCTTCATTTTGCTTGTGCCCGGCCTGCTGTTGTGGGGCGGATGCGAACAAGCCCGTCAAAAGGCTACACGCGAGGCCATGAAAACCATGATGCCCAAGAAGGAACAAGTCGAACTGGAAGAGTCGGAAAAGTTTCATGCGGTGGTCAGCGATGAAATGACACTCGCACAGGTGGCCGACACCAACGATATTTCCATTTTGTTGCTCAAAAAAATGCTGGGCATTCCCCACTACGTGGATCACCCCTACAGCATCCTGCAACTGAGCCGTAACTACAAATTTACGGTTGCTGACCTGAAAAGGATAATCGAAGCGCAAAAAGACCGGCAAACGGCGAACAGGAAAAAAGCCGCGGAAAAAGAAAAAAATAAGTCAAACCAAAAAGTACAACCATGAAATTAAAATCAATTGTCTGGATGATGGCCGGATTGTTGCTGCTTTCCAGCACGGGCTTTGCCCAGGACGACGAAACCAAAAAAGAAGATGAAAAGGGCTACGTGTTCACAACAGTGGTAGAAGTACCGAACACATCGGTAAAAAACCAGTACCGATCGGGTACCTGCTGGAGTTTTTCGGGGCTTGCCTTTGTGGAAGCCGAAATTTTACGACAAACAGGAAACAAGTACGACCTGTCGGAAATGTTTGTGGTTCACCACACATACTCCGACAAAGCCGAAAAATACGTGCGCATGCACGGCAACCTCACCTTTGGCGCCGGCGCCGAGGTAACCGATGTTTTCCGTGTCATCAGGGAGTACGGCATGGTGCCCGAAACCAGTTGCCCCGGACTCAACTACGGCGAACCCAAACACACCCACGGCGAACTTGACGAAGTGCTGAAAGCCTACGTTGATGCCGTGGTGAAGAATAAAAACCGCAAGCTGACCTCTGTCTGGCACCAGGGCTACGATGCCGTGCTGGATGTTTACCTGGGCGAGTACCCCGAAAAATTCCAGTGGGATGGCGCCGAATACACCCCCGAAAGTTTCCGCGACATGACGGGTTTCAATCCCGATGACTATATTGAACTGACTTCCTACATGAAAAGGCCTTACTACAAGGAATTTGTCATGGAAATTCCCGACAACTGGCTGTGGGCACCCATCTGGAACGTACACCTTGACGAAATGATGGAAACCATCGACAATGCCCTCGAAAACGGTTACACCGTCGCCTGGGGTGCCGACGTGAGCGACAAGGGTTTTTCCTGGAAAAAGGGTGTTGCCATCATCCCCGACGAAGAAAAACCGGACCTTTCGGGTACGGAAAAAGAAAAGTGGGAAAGCCTCACCGAGAAAGAACGCCAGAAAGCCATGTACGCTTTCGAAGGACCCGTTCCGGAAAAAGCAATCACACCCGAACTGCGCCAGCAGCACTACGACAATTACCTGGTAACCGATGACCACGGCATGCTGCTGGTGGGCATTGCCAAAGACCAGGAAGGCAACAAATTTTACAAAGTGAAAAATTCCTGGGGTTACGAAGGCCATGTTTACCACGGCTACTTCTACGCTTCGGAAGCTTACGTAAAACTGCAAACCATCGGCATTGCCGTCCACAAAGACGTGGTACCTAAAAAATTGAAAAAAGAACTGGGGCTGTAAACTTCTCACAGGTTTAAGAAAAAGCACTGTACAAGGCATGCAGTGCTTTTTTTTCGTCCCGACTTATATCTTACTTTTGCCCCCGTTTATCTCAACAAAAAGCTTTATGAAAAAAATTTTACTCCTTTTCCTTGTGCTCTTCAGCACCGGGGCTGTGTTTTCTCAAAACGATTCCTTAATTTTAAAAAACGGTGACGCCATCATCGGCGAACTCAAAGACCTGACAAGGGGCGTTGCCACTTTTGAAACGGATTACAGCGACAGTGACTTCAAAATCGAATGGGACGGCATCCGTCGCATTTACACTGTACAGACTTTCCTGATCAGCACCACCAACGGTTACCGCTACAACGGCAGGCTGCAATCCAGCTCGGATGAAAACGTAATGATCCTGCAGTTGGATGGCAGTTCCATGGAAATCCCGATGATGGACATCGTTTACCTGAATGCGGTTGACGAAGGTTTCTGGAATAAGATCGACGCTTTCATCGATGTGGGCTTCGACCTGACCAAAGCCAACAACATCATGACCGTCTCCACCCGCAGCGGCATCAGTTACACTGACAGGCGCTGGTCACTGGGCTTTAATTACAACACCAACTTTACGCGCCAGGATGAGATTGACGACATCGAGCGTACCGACGGCGGGCTGACCTACACTTATTTTCTTCCCAAAGATTTTTACGTGCCCGTTTCGGTGACCTACCTGAAAAGTTCGGAGCAAAACCTGCAGGCACGGTGGAACCTGCTGGCCGGTGCCGGGTACTTTGTTTACAACACCAACAGATGGTACTGGGGCTTCAGTGCAGGGGCGGCATACAACAATGAAAATTACATGCCCGACAGCATCCCCGACAAGCAAAGTGCGGAAGGTTATTTCGGCACCGAACTGAATATGTTCGACATCGGCGACCTCAACCTGTCCACCAAATTAAGGGCGTTCCCGAGTTTCACCGAAAAAGGTAGGTGGCGGATGGATTTCAATTTCGACACCAAATACGACCTGCCCCTTGAGTTTTACATCAAGATCGGTTTTTCACTCAACTACGACAACCAACCCGTTGAAGGGGGCTCCGACCTCGACTACACCCTGCACACGGGCGTGGGCTGGAGCTGGCCGTAGCCGGAAGCAGCCTAAAACCGGTAAGCTGCCTTTTTCAGCTTGTCCACATTGTTGATCGGCGCAGGCGGGCTGAGGTATTGCGCAAGGAATTTGTAAATCTTCACCCTGATCTTCTGTGCCGTTTGTGTGTCGATGCGGTCGAAGGAATGGCCGCCCTCCACATCCTGAAAGATTTCGTACTCAAAATCTTTTCCTTCGGCTTTCAGTGATTTGATCAGGTGCTCCACTTCCAGCACATTCACGTCGTCGTCGTTGGTGTTGGTGTGGATGAGCAAAGGGGTTTGCAGCTTGTGGGCATTCCAGGCAGGCGAACGGCGTTTGTATTCCTCCACATCCTCGTAGGCGGTTTTGCCAATGTGGTAATCGGCCGAGTAGAGGTCGCGGTAGTCCTGGGTCTGGTAGCCCATGCGGGCGATCAGATCACTCACGGGGACGCCGGCAAAGGCCACCTTGTAGTCTTTCGGGTGTTCAAAAATATTCATCAGCGCGATCATGCCGCCATGGCTCCAGCCGATGATGCCCACCCTGTTTTTATCCACGAAACCGTAGTTTTCGATCATCCAGTTTCGCGAGGCGTACACATCTTCATTCTCCAGCCCGCCGTAGTCGATTCGCTCGTAGTAAGTCTTGCCGTAGCCCGTGCTTCCCCTGTACTCGGGTGCCACCACGATGTAGCCCTGGGCCATCATTTCGCGGATGATGTGCTGGTAGTAGGTGGTGAAATCGCCATGCACCCCGCCGTGCGGGAAAACCAGCAGGGGATACTTTTTCGATGGATCGATATTTTTGGGGATGAAAACGTAGGACCAGAATTTCACCGGATTGTTGACGCCCATAGCCGTCGGGTTTTTGATGTGCGGATTCGGGGGGCCGGTGATGTAAACCTTGTCGATGATGGCAACATCGCCCACTTTCTGATACCAGAGCAGGTCTTCGTTTTGTTTTTCCAGACGGTCGAAACGGTGACGGAGCTTGTCCAGTTCCTTTCCAGCTGACCGATCCGGTCTTCTTTTCGGAGTGGGTTTTCCTGCGGGAAGGCTCTGTTCGCAAAAGCCGTCAGGAAAAACACGAAAGCGAAAATGGCATATTTCTTTTTCATGTGTTTATAATTTTATTTTTACCACGATATTTGTTTGATCGAACTTACAAAGTTAAGAAAGCTGATGATTTGGCAAACGTTAACCGAAACCCTTAGACGAAAATCCAATACTGTCCGGTTCCCTAATTTTGTGCCAGGTATTTTGGGCGCCGTTTCTTTAGATAGAGGGTGAAACGATCGCCTTTTTTGAATTGCTTATTGATTGCTGTTTTGCAAGGTGTTCATTTTCCGAGTAGCTGTTACCCGATTAATTTGGAGGCAGGCTCTTGATGAACTTTCCGGTACGCCCGGCCCCGTTTTTGAGACGGAGGATGTAAACCCCGGGCGGCAGTTCTCCGATACTGATCCTGTTGATCTTTTGGTTGACGACAACCGTTTTTACAACTTTTCCCGATGTATTGGCAATGTCTGCCTGTTCGTTTTTTCCCGGGACACCGGTAAACTCAAGTGTAATCTCACCACCAATCGGATTGGGGTACAGCAGGATCGGTGGACCCGGAGACAGTTTGTTCTCAACAAAAGTAAGGCCGGGAATAACCATCCTCAACATACCAAGCGCATTGCGCTGTAAAACAAGATCGTATCGGCCGTTTGAGAATGAAACCGGCAAAGTTTTCAGCTCCTGGTCGGTTAAAATCAGGGCGATGGCTTCTTCCTGGCTGTAGCCCTCGCCGCGCAATGAATCGTAACGGAATTGCATATTGTTTGAGCTTGAGTCCACGTTAAACAACTCACCCTCAAAATCGAAGGGGTAGCAGGCAAGACTCACCGGGAAAGACCGAGGCCCGGCAACAAGACTATCGTAATGGCTGTAGGTTGGGATAGCGTTATTGATAGCAAGCTGGATGGAATCCGTACCCAGCAGAACGATCAACTCACGGTAAATGGAATCGAGGTAGAGATAATAACTTTCCGAAATGTCGATGTAGCCGGCGCTTTCCGGACCAAACAATCAGCAGTTGCTTTAACGGGCTGTTAAGGTGCTATTTTTACAGCCTTCTTGTTTTACAGCCTTCTTGTTTTCCAGCTCTTTTTATTCTATATTTGCGCAGATGCATTTTTCAAATTCTGCCGTTCAGGCAGGTAGGAAGTGTAGTGAAAGCGACCCTGTAAAAGGGGTTTAACGATGTTTTAAATGATAAAATAATATGCCATGAAAACATTTCTGCTTTTTTAGTTGCAACAGTATTGCTGACAACGGGTCTGAATGCCCAGTCTGTTTCGAAAAATCTTGTCTCCCCACAGACAGATTTACAATCTTCTGAGTTGCTGTTCCCGACACAGGAACATCCTTTCCCCGGCTTAAATCCATTCATGGATTTAAATAGTTGAACGTACCGGGGCGATCTGCGAAATGCTGACGAGTATATGAAACTGGACAGCATTGTTGCCGGGCTATACAGTCCGGAAAGAACCTACATCTCGATATACACATATAATGAACTCGGGATGGTAACATCCAACATGTGGGG